>CAMTBF010000323.1 GCA_947068385.1 uncultured Lachnospiraceae bacterium | reverse complement strand
TCTTTTGCGTTAAAAGTGTCGGCAAGCGCTGTGACCTCGACATTTCCAAGCCTGCATTCAGGTTTCTGTTTTTGATGATAGAGTGGAAATTCTTTCTCCGGGAATGCTATACGGTGGGCTTGACATGTCGGAAGCGCTAAAGGGAAAATCTAAATGCAGAAATGCTGCCATTTCAGAGGCATTTTATTATATGGGCATCATTGAAGGCTGGGGGACAGGACTGAAACGTATTCAGAAGAGTTGCCTGGAATATGGATTAAAGACGCCTGCCATTGAGGAAACCGGAAACGGATTCATTGTTGTCTTTTACAGAAAAGAAGCCGTTGAAAGCGCAGATGTGAACAGTAGCACAGAAAGTAGCACAGAAAAACAGGTAAGTAGCACAGAAAGTAGCATAAAAAGTAGCACAGAAAAACAGGAAAGTAGCGCAAAAAGTAGCATAGAGAGCCAAGTGCTGGACATTCTCTGCCGCCAGTCGCATATCACACAGCAAGAGATAGCGGACCGCCTGGGATATTCAAAAGCCTGGATTAGAAAGGCTATGAAAAAGCTTCAGGAGGAGGGGCTTTTGCACCGGGAAGGCTCTGCGAAAAAGGGTTCATGGGTCGTGCTGCGCCGGGAGGACAGAAAATGACAGAAGCGGAATGGGCGGACATGGGGCGGCTTTTGCCCACACCCTGCTACGTGGTGGACGAGGCCCTGATAGAAGAAAATCTGAAGATACTGAAAGGCGTCATGAGCCGGACAGGAGCCAGGATCCTGCTGGCCCAGAAGGCCTTTTCCATGCATGCCCTGTATCCCCTGATAGGAGAGTACCTCTGCGGTGCCACGGCCAGCGGCCTGTACGAGGCCAGGCTATGCGCCGAGGAGATGGCGGGACCCCTTAAGGCCCGGGGCAGGACAGTGGAGAACCATATTTTCTCACCCGCATATAAAGAATCGGAATTCCGCGAAATCCTGCACTATTGCGACCACATCGTCTTCAATTCCTGGAAGCAGGTGGAGCGGTTCGGCCCCCGGGCAAAGGCCGCGGGGAAGAGCATAGGGCTTCGCATCAACCCGGAGCGCTCCACCCAGGAGGGGCACACCATCTATGACCCCTGCGCGCCGGGCTCCCGTCTGGGGGTGACCCTGGAAGCCTTTCAGGCCGGGCTGCTTCGTAGGGAAGCGCCGGAAGGGATGGCTGCCGGGCGGCATAGGGAAGAGGAGCTTTTGTCCGGCGGCAGCAATCTGCTGCAGCTTCTGGACGGCCTCCACTTCCACACCCTCTGCGAGCAGGACGCCGATGCCCTGGAGGCCACCCTGGAGGCGGTGGAGGAGAAGTTCGGCAGGTACCTGCCCGGTATGAGCTGGATCAACTTCGGCGGCGGCCACCACATCACCCGCCCAGGCTATGACATACCTAGGCTGGAGCGCTGCATCAGGGCAATGCAGGACAGATATGGCCTGACGGTGTACCTGGAGCCGGGGGAGGCGGTGGCGCTGAACGCCGGGTTCCTGGTGACGGAGGTGCTGGAAATCGTCAGAAACGGAATCGACATAGCCATCCTGGACACCTCCGCCGCCTGCCACATGCCGGACGTGCTGGAGATGCCCTACAGGCCGCCCCTGCGGGGCAGCGGGCAGCCGGGGGAGAAGGCCTGCACCTACCGCCTGGGCGGCCCCACCTGCCTGGCCGGGGACATCATCGGGGACTATTCCTTCGACAGCCCCTTACAGGAGGGCGACAGGCTGGTGTTCCAGGACATGGCCATCTATTCCATGGTAAAGAACAACACCTTCAACGGGATGCCCCTGCCGGCCATCGCCCTGCGCAGGAAGGACGGAAGCTGCCAGGTCGTGAAGACATTCGGCTATCCGGATTTCAAGGGGCGGCTGTCGTAACGCTACGGTATCTGCAGGGCCACTGGGCGACACAAAAAGAGCCCGGCATCCCGGGCTCTTTAAGGGAGTAAAATAATAAAAGAAAACATGAAAGGGAAAGGTATCTATAGTAAAACCGCTTTCGCGGTATTGCTATTAGTCGAAGCTGACAGAACCCTGACCAGTGTTTATCAAAATTCAACAGCTCCTTTGTTTATGTATCTATCATACCCTGAAAATGTGTCTAAAGTTTGACCTTGGACTTAAGGAATTATAAAAAATCTAAATAAAAAAATTAAGGAATATTTTTCCAGAGAGGGATGATCCATGAAAATCATCAAAGCTTCCACCCCGTCCGCGGACGGCTTCCGGATGCCCGCGGAGTACGAGCCCCACCAGGGCTGCATCATGATATTCCCGGAGAGGGCAGACTCCTGGCAGTACGGCGGCTACGCGGCCAGGAAGGCCTTCGCTAAAGTCGCGGAGGCGATCGCCAGGTCGGAGAAGGTGACGGTCTGCGCCAGCGCGGCCCAGTACGACAATGCCAGGGCCCTGCTCCCCGCCCACATCCGGGTGGTGGAGATGTCCAGCAATGATGCCTGGGCCAGGGACTACGCGCCCACCTTCGTGAAAAACGACACGGGTGTCATAAGGGGCATAGACTGGGGCTTCAATGCCTGGGGCGGCCTGCACGACGGCCTGTACTTCCCCTGGGACAAGGACGACCGGATGGCCAGGAAGCTCTGCGACCTGCTGGAGAAGGACGTATACTGCAAGCGGGACTTCATCCTGGAGGGCGGCTCCATCCATGTGGACGGCCAGGGGACCTGCATGGTGACGGAGAGCTGCCTGCTGAGCAAGGGGAGGAATCCTGGGCTGTCCCGGCAGGAGATTGAGGAGGTGCTGCGGGCATACCTGAACGTCTCCGCCGTCCTCTGGTTGCCCCGGGGCATCTACAATGACGAGACCAACGAGCATGTGGACAATATCTGTGCATTCACCGCGCCGGGGGAGGTGGTGCTGGCCTGGACGGAGGACGAGGGGGATGTGCAGTATGCCATGTCAAAGGCCTGCCTGGACTATCTGGAGCAGGCGGTGGACGCGAAGGGCAGGAAAATCAAAGTGCATAAGCTCCCCCTTCCTAAGCCCGTGACCATCACGGAGGAGGAGTGCCAGGGCCTGGATGCCTGCTGGGACGAGCCCACAAGGACGGCGGGGGAGCGGCTGGCGGCTTCCTATGTGAATTTCTACATCGCCAACGACAGCATCGTGATGCCGGGATTTAGGGACCCTGCGGATCAGGCGGCTAAGGAAATCCTGCAGGGGCTGTTCCCGGACAGGCAGGTGGTGCAGATCTATGCCCGGGACATCCTGATCGGGGGCGGGAACATCCACTGCATCACGCAGCAGATACCAGTGTGAGAAGAAGTTCTAAGGCCGTAAGGGGATGCAAGCACCCCTCTTTGGTACACGGCCTAAGAACTTCTAGGCTCACAAAGCGAATACGATTCGCTTGCGAACAAGGTTCGCTTTGTGCGGGCATTCTTCCAGGTTGCGGCGATTTGCTGGCTGGTTGTGCTGCTGGGGATGGTATGTTGGAAGGGTTGGCGGATATATTGAGGTATTTGCATTTTGATAGAAAGGTGGAGGGTGTATGGGACAGGAGTTGACGGTTGCGGCAGTGCAGATGTACTGCAACCGCTCCAGGGAGGAGAATCTGGCGGCGGCGGAGGGGTGGATCAGGCAGGCGGCCGGGGACGGGGCGCAGGTGATTCTGCTGCCGGAGCTTTTCGAGACTTGGTATTTCTGCCAGGAGCGGAATTATGATTCTTATCAATTGGCCATGACGGTGTGGGAGAACCCGGCGGTGTGCCGTCTGCGCCAGGTGGCGGCTCAGCTGAAGGTGGTGCTGCCGGTGAGCTTCTTTGAGCGGGCGGGGAATGTGACTTACAATTCCGTGGCCGTGATCGACGCGGATGGGGAGCTGAAGGGCGTGTACCGAAAGACACATATTCCCGATGACCATTTCTATCAGGAGAAATTCTATTTCACTCCGGGGAACACGGGCTTTCAGGTCTGGGACACTGCTTACGGCAAGATTGGCTTGGGGATTTGCTGGGATCAGTGGTTTCCGGAGGCGGCCCGGTGCATGGCCCTGATGGGGGCGCAGATTCTGCTCTATCCCACGGCCATCGGCTCCGAGCCTATCATTGAGTGCGACAGCATGCCTCACTGGCGGCGCTGCATGCAGGGGCACGCCGCGGCCAATGTGGTGCCGGTAGTGGCGGCTAACCGCATCGGGGAGGAGACCGTGGCGCCCTCTAAGGAGAACAACGGCCAGTCCTCCGCCCTGACCTTCTACGGCTCCTCCTTCATCACCGACGAGACCGGGGAGATTCTGGAGGACGCGGGCAGGACCCAGGAGAAAGCAATCATGCACACTTTCGACTTGGACGCGATAGAGGAGATGCGCTTTAGCTGGGGGCTGTTTAGGGACAGGCGGCCGGAGATGTACGGGGAGATCTGCTGTAGATGAGGCTGCTCCGCAGTGGAAAAGTTTAAGGAAAGCTTAAAGTTTAATAGGGGTAGAAAAAAACAGGATGACATGATATACTGAAATCGTTACCTCCCCGATACTGGTGACAGGAAGGGGGTGTGTCTCATGGAAATGTTGTCATCCTTCATTCTCTCTGTGTTGGCCAGTGTAGCTGCCTACTACCTGTGCAAGCGGCTTGACGGAGATGAATGAGGATGGCACAGTTGTGGGGCGGACGGTTTACAAAGGAGACGGATCA
>CAMTBF010000322.1 GCA_947068385.1 uncultured Lachnospiraceae bacterium | reverse complement strand
CGTCTATGGTAAACTTTCTATAAAGCAGACATCCTTCTTGAAACAGTCTTTGAATCCATTTCATGGTTCTGGCGAAAAGCACTCAGTGGAATATCCTGCTTTTAAACTTCAATGACATGGCGGGAGCTTCCCAGGAGGCCTCCCGTGGAAAAACTGAATGGGAGGGAAATGAATGGCAGAAAAGGACATTCTGGAGAAAATCCTGCTGGCGCACGCGGACGTATTCGCGGACTGCGTGAACGCGCTGGCGCACGGAGGCGAGAGACGGCTGCGGGAAGAAAGCATGCACCCGGCACCCACGGAGAGCTTCTATCAGGGCAAGCGAAAGAAGCGCGCCCAGTTCTGCGACAGGAGCTTCTTCCTGATGGAGGAGGGGCGCATCAAGGCCCAGTACTTCATCGAGAACGAGACTCAGGTCAGCAGACGGCAGGTGCTTCGCAAGGCATCCTATCAGGGCGGAGCCTACAGAGAGCAGTTGGAGAGCAGACAGCCCGTATATCCTGTGGTAGGCATAGAGCTGGACTGGACGAGCAAGAAAAGCCGGATACCCTTAAGCCTGCGCAGGCTGCTGGCAGCCGATGGGGCGGAGGAGGCAGAGCTGCGGCTGATAGACGACACAGGCTTAAGGCTGTACCATATGAAGAACCTGCCAGATTCCGTCAGGGTGAAGTTCACCAGTGATATGGGATTCGTGGTGGATTATCTGAACGAGGGAAACTTCGACAGACGCAGGGAGCAGAAGATTGTCCATGTGGAAGCTCTGTGCGAGATGATGGAGGCCCTGACGAAGGACACGAGATTTACGGAGATGGTGGGCGACCTGTTGGATCGACAGGAGAAAGGAGAGGAGATTGTTATGTGCGAATACATCGATATGCTGGAGGCTAGAGGAGAGGCAAGGGGAGAGAACCGTATGGCGGAGTTGATACAGCTACTGTTGAAAGACCGTAAATATAGCGAGATAAAGATTGCGTCTAGCGATAAGCAGAAACGTCAGGAGCTTTACCGCGTATATGGCATTTAGCACTCGGAGAATAGCCGTGCGCTCATCCGCTCTGCAGCATACCCTGTCCGCGACTGAAATAGGAAAAAATATTTACTAATCATATTGACAATCCATATCATTTACATCAGAATAAAAACAGAGTCCGCTTTCCGGCAGTGCTCTGTCCTCATGAACACAAACATCCGAAATCACATACCAAAAACCCAAAAAGGAGGCCTATCACATGAAATGCTACATCAAAGACTATCCAAGACCCCAGTTCGTAAGAACAGACTGGGAAAACCAAAACGGCACATGGGACTTTTGCTTCGATGATTACAACCGTGGAGAGAAGGAGAGGTGGCAGGAGAAATTCCCCGGCGGCCTGCGGATACAGGTGCCCTTCACCTATGAGACGAAGCTCAGCGGCATAAAAGAGGAGGCTCCCCACAGCAATGTCTGGTACCGCAGAAGCATCCACGTAGACGCCGGGAGGCTGGAAAAGGACAATTTCATCCTGCACTTCGAGGGCGCCGACTTCCTGACGAAGGTCTGGGTGAACGGCCGGTACGCCGGAAGCCACAGGGGCGGCTACGCCAGGTTCTCCTTCGACATCACCAACCTGGTCTGGGACGGCGAGAACGAGATAGTGGTGAAGGTGGAGGACTCCATGGACGTCCAGCAGCCCAGGGGGAAGCAGCGCTGGCTTAAGGAGAGCTACGGCTGCTTCTACGTGCAGACCACGGGCATCTGGAAGACCGTCTGGACGGAATATGTGCCGAAGACCCATCTGTCCCGTGTGAAGATGACGCCCAACATGGAGGACAGATGCCTTGAAGTGGAATATGAAGTGGAGGCTCCTACATACCAATGGGACGGCAGCCTGATGGTGGAGGCAATCGTGACCTTCCAGGGCAATCCGGTATGCCGGAACCTGACCGCCGCAAACAGCGGCCTTGTCCGGACGAAGCTGGACGTGATGACCGAGAGCTTAAGCGATGTGGACTGGGTGATACGGACATGGACGCCGGAGCATCCCAATCTGTACGATGTGGAATTCCGCATAGTAAAGGACGGCGAGACCTTCGACACGGTGGGCTCCTACTTCGCCATGCGGGAAATCCGCATTGACGGCCAGCACATCCTGCTGAACAGCTACCCGCTCTACCAGAGGCTGCTGCTGGATCAGGGCTACTGGAAGGACTCCCATCTGACCCCGCCCAGCGAGGAGGCCCTGATAGAGGACATCGACAAAATCCAGGCCATGGGCTACAACGGCGTGCGCAAGCACCAGAAGGTGGAGGACGAGCGGTTCCTGTACTGGTGCGACGTGAAGGGCCTGCTGCTCTGGAGCGAGATGGCCGCGGCCTACCGCTATTCGGACAGCGCGGTGGCGGAGTTCACTGCCGAGTGGGTGGAGATCCTGCGGCAGAACTACAACCATCCCTGCATCATCGTCTGGACGCCCTTCAACGAGTCCTGGGGCATCTCCAGGGTGAAGACCAACCGGAAGGAGCAGCAGTTCACCGAGGCCATCTACCATCTGACCAAGAGCATGGACGGCATGCGGCCCGTGGTCTCCAACGACGGCTGGGAGCACACGCTGACGGATATCCTGACGCTCCATGACTATGAGGAGGCAGGCAGCGTATTGAAGGCGCGGTATACGGAGCAAAAGGACGAGCTCCTGACGGCGGCCGTATGCCACAATGGCTTCAAGACGGCCCTGGCGGAGGGCTACGAATACTGGGGACAGCCTGTGATCATCAGCGAGTACGGCGGCATCGCCTTCGACAACAACGGCGACGGATGGGGCTACGGCAATCTGGTGAAGTCCAAGGAGGATTTCATCCGCAGGTTCGACGATGTCACCACCGCCATCAAGGAGCTGCCCTATGTGTGCGGCTACTGTTATACCCAAGTGACGGATGTGCAGCAGGAGGTGAACGGCCTGATGGATGAGGAGCGCAATTTCAAGGTAGAGCCGGAAACCATCCGGGAGATCAACGAGAGGAAGGTTCTCTGAAAGTGTATGGTTCTGTTTCCCGGCTTCCGGGCAAAAAGCATTTGAGCCATATTTTTCTCTTGCCGCTTTTGTGGTATATTTAGTGAAAATTCTTGCATAATGCGGATGGCAGGAGGATATGCGGATGATCGATACGGGCGGACAGCCCTCAAAGCTGAAAAAGGAAGAGTGGCTGCGGGAAAACCCCATCTATCAGAATACGGTTACCTGCGAAAAGAGGTTCAATCCGGACTTTTCCCTGTCCCAGCTGCATTTCCATGAATTCCTGGAAGTCAGCATCATCGCGGAGGGCAGCGGCATCCATCGCATCTGGAACAGGGTCCTGACGTGCAGGAAGGGCGATGTCTATGTGCTGAACGCAGGCGTGCCCCACGAGTATTTCGTGAAGGACGGGGAGGAAAAGCTGGTCATCCAGAACATCCTGTTCGATGTGGAGGACTGGTTCACAGGGGAGCTGGCCCTGCCGGACAGCCCCCGGTTCTGCTACGGGATTTTCGATGAGGACATCCTGTCCGCCTATGTGTCCCTGAAAGGCCGTTCCATGGAGACGGTGGAGAGAATCTATCAGGCCATCGAAAAGGAGGCCGAGGAGAAGGATTCGGAGTGGATGGAGGCCGTGAAGGCCCAGCTGACGCTGCTGCTGATCGCCATAAGGCGCCATCTGGAGGAATCCTCCCCGGATTCTTCTGTCATGCCCAGGGACAGGATGGTGGTGTCCACGGCCATGCGCCTGGTGAGGGAGCAGTATTTCGATAAGGATCTGACGCTGGAGAGCATAGCTGATTCCCTGTACCTGAGCAAGTCCTATCTGAGCAAGCTGTTCTGCCGGGTCACGGGGGAGCATTTTTCCGAGTATCTCCGCAGCGTCCGGCTGCAGCAGGCCTGCAGGCTGCTGCGGGACACAGGGCTTACCAATGAGCAGATCGTGTACGGATGCGGCTTGAAGGACGTGCCCTCCTTCTACCAGCTGTTCAAGGCGAAGCTTTCCATGACGCCCAACCGATATCGGACGGAAACAAGAAAAACCATACATAATAAAGAAGGAAAAGGAGAACCGAACATGAGCATTTTGACGGACATTTCAGAGAACCTGCAGCGGGGCAAGGCAAAGGTGGTAAAGGAGCTGGTGCAGCAGGCAGTGGACGAGGGCATCCCGGTAGAGCAGATCCTAAGCGAGGGATTGCTGGACGGCATGGGCATCATCGGCGAGAAGTTCAAGAACAACGAGGTCTACGTGCCGGAGGTGCTGGTGGCCGCCAGGGCCATGAACATGGGGGCGCAGGTGCTCAAGCCCCTGATGGCGGAGGCAGGCGTGAAGGCCACGGGAAAGGTCTGCATCGGCACCGTCCAGGGCGACCTCCACGACATCGGCAAGAACCTGGTGAAGATGATGATGGAGGGCAAGGGCCTGGAGGTAGTGGATCTGGGGACGGACGTGGCTCCGGAGACCTATGTGCAGACCGCCATCGAGCAGGGCTGCCAGGTGATCTGCTGCTCCGCGCTGCTGACCACCACCATGGGCGTCATGGAGGAAGTGGTGAAGAAGGCGGAGGAAGCCGGCATCCGGGACAAGGTGAAGATCATGGTCGGCGGCGCGCCGGTGACGGAGGAGTACTGCCGGAAGATCGGCGCGGACAAGTATACCCCGGATGCGGCCAGCGCGGCGGATGC
>CAMTBF010000321.1 GCA_947068385.1 uncultured Lachnospiraceae bacterium | reverse complement strand
CACCTATGGATATATACCCATGGCATCGCCACGCTTTGCGCGACACAGATGTGCCGTTTTACCGAGGAGGAAATCAGCGGCATGATGACCGAGGTATGCCGTGGCATTATGAAAAACAGGGAGGCAGGCAATGATTAAGGTGGTAATACAGCTTTTGGGCAAAGGCTCTGTCAAATCCATACTCCTTTTCAATCGAGAGGAGGATTTCCTCATAGCTTTCCTCTATCAGCGGCAGTATCCCTGACAGTTTCGGACTTTGGGGCTGCTCTGTCATGAACAGGAGCTGGAAAAGCTTTGGCTCATCCACGGCGAAAAGAATGTACTGCATCCCCACTCCCTTAAAGGGGTGTTCCTGGGCCAGGCCTTTCTCCACATATTTTTTGTACAGCGCTTTGGCGGAGTCGATTACGGCCTGCCAGACCTCGTCCATATTTGGGAACACGGTGAAGATTGGCCTTGCAGAGCTGCCTAAGTCTATCCCCAGCGCTCTGGAGGTCAGCGCTCCCGGCCCGTTCTTTCTTACGATCCCTATGGCCGCTTCCGTGATTTCTGTCTTTGTGAATTTTGCTTTTGGGGGCATATTCTGTCCGCTCCTTTCTGAATCATATGTTTTACATCTATTGATTTAAATCGTCCGCTTTATTATAATCAGGTCTGCCATAGAAGTCAATAGCTTTTCTCTGGATTATCTTAAGTTTTCTTACGAATTTGTAACCTAAATCAATATCTCTTCGATACCATTTCCTCCAAAGATGTTGTATCATTTCCTTATCAGGAACCCTTTAACGGAAAAATAAGGAAAGGAGACGGTGATGTCCCGGGCGTATTTCGGCAGGACGCGCGGGCATTACCGGAAAGCCATATGCTGCAAGTACAGGCAATCGAGAAATATTACGGAAGCAGGAACAATGTGACCAAGGCCCTGGACCGGGTCAGCTTCGATGTGGAGGAGGGGGAGTTCATCGCCATCATGGGGGCTTCCGGCAGCGGCAAGACCACGCTGCTCAACTGCATCTCCACCATAGACACGGTCAGCGCGGGCCACATCCTGCTGAACGGCCAGGATGTGTCGAATCTCTCCCAGCAGGACTTGGCCCGCTTCCGGCGGGAGAAGCTGGGCTTCGTCTTCCAGGACTTCAACCTGCTGGACACCCTGACTTTGGAGGAGAACATCGGCCTGGCGCTGACCATCAACCACATGGATCCCAACCTGGTAAGGGACAGGGTGCAGGATGTGGCCATGCGTCTGGGAATCGACGGTATTTTGGAGAAATTCCCCACCCAGGTCTCCGGCGGCCAGAAGCAGCGGGCGGCCTGCGCCAGGGCCATAGTGGCGGGACAGTCCCTGATCCTGGCGGACGAGCCCACAGGGGCGCTGGATTCCCGGGCCTCCAAGAACCTGCTGGAGATCATGGCGAAGATGAACCGGGAAATGAAAGCCACCATCCTCATGGTGACCCATGACGCCTACAGCGCAAGCTACGCCTCCCGGGTACTGTTCCTAAAGGACGGGCGGCTGTTCAATGAGCTGCTCCGGGGGAAGCGGGCCAGGTCTGCGGTGTATCATGAGATCCTGGATGTGCTGGGATTGTTGGGAGGTGATATCAGTGACGTTATGTAAGCTTTCCCTGCGGAATGCCAGGCGGCAGGCCAGGGACTACCTGGTGTACCTGGTCACGGTGATCCTGTCCGCGGCTTTGATCCATGCTTTCAACGGGCTGGTGTTCTCCCAGGAGCTGCAGGCCCTGTCCTCCTTTATGAGCAGCCTGCTGCTTATCACCGCCCTGGTGAGCGCCGTTGTCATCGCCATCATGGGGTGGCTGATCCGGTATATCTTGAATTTCATGCTTTCCAGGCGGAGCAAGGAGCTGGGCACTTATATCCTCATCGGCCTGGAGAACGGACAGGTGGCGCGGCTGTTCTTCCTGGAGAACCTGGCGGTGGGGGCGGTGGCCCTGGGCGCGGGGCTGTTGCTGGGGGGCCTGTTCTTCCAGATACTGCGGGCTATCACCCTGTCCCTGTTCCATATGCCCTATACTTTCCGCCTTTCCGCCTCGCCCAAGGCCGTGGCGCTGACGATTGCCTACTTTGCTGTCATCTATCTGCTGGCGCTTCGCAGCTGCGGGAAGCGTCTGCGCAGGATGCAGATCTGCGACCTGCTGTCCTATGACAGGCAGGGGGAGGAGGAGGTCATCCGGAAAGGCCGCAGCCGTCGGCGCGTCTTTTCCGCTTCCCTTATCTGCGGCATTGCGGGGACTTTGCTCTTGCTGACGGGGAGCGTGCTGTTTGGTATTGTGGGCGCGGCTTTGGTGATATTTTTCCTATATGGCTTTTTCCTGAGCTTTTCCTCGGGCGTACCGGCTTATTTCAATGCCAGGCCGGGAAAGAAGTACGGCACCCATACGCTGCTGGTGTTCCGCACCCTTTCCTTCAAGCTGGGCACCATGGGGATGACTATGGCTACGGTTGCTCTGTTGTTCACGGGGACTATCGTCAGCGAGGGGGCGGGCCTGCTCTTCGGCGCTCTGTTCGAGAGCCGGGTGGAGGGGACTACCTGCTGCGACATCTTCATCGGCACTGAGGATGGACGGCCTGCGGATTTCGGACCCTATCTGGAGTATATTGAGGAAAATGTCCCCCTGCGCGATGCCAGGCAGTATCGGCTGTATCAGGGGGAGACCAGGCAGATGACGGATTATCTTTTGGAGCACACGGCCTATTATGCCTACTATGCTTACGATCCGCTGATGGCCTACAGCGATTATGCCGCCCTCCGGGCCATGCTGGGATATCCG
The DNA here is from genome assembly GCA_947068385.1 of uncultured Lachnospiraceae bacterium. Classification (GTDB taxonomy): domain Bacteria; phylum Bacillota; class Clostridia; order Lachnospirales; family Lachnospiraceae; genus Acetatifactor. Next base: position 1,887 of record CAMTBF010000321.1, on the reverse strand, counting down.
GAGGCGCCTGGGGAGCCGGGGCGGTATATCATCCATTGCATGGAATATCTGGAGGATGCCCTGGAAGATTATGACACTGGTGTCAGCGTGGGCGGGAATGCGCTTTCTCCGGGTACGATTTATACGGAGCCTTTCTCTCAGAAGCTTTGGGACGGCAATGGACGGGGGTTTGTGCTGGTGGTGCCGGACGAATGCCTCTCCTCCCGGCCGGTGAGCCACAGCGTCTATGCGGCTATGACTGTGGAGCCTTTGAGCGAGGCGGATTATGGGCGGTTAAAGGAGATCCATGACAGTGCCAGCTTCGGGGAGGGATATTCGCAGGATTATTTTTTGCTGGCAAAGGACGCTGTGGCCAGGGAATATGCCTCCGTATCGGCCAGCACGATTTTTCCTCTTTTCTATCTGGCGCTGGTGCTGACCATGGTTTCGGCCACTATCCTCACCGTGCAGCAGCTCAGCCAGGGGCCCCGGTTCGCCCAGCAGTTCGGCCTGCTGGAGAAGCTGGGCATGGACAGGCGGGAGATGGCCCGGACGCTGCGCAGGCAGCTGGCTGTGTACTATGCCATGCCCGCGGTGCCGCCTTTGCTGATCAGCGTGCCCTTGCTGGTGGCTATGGGGAATTCCTTTGAGCCGGGGGTTATCAGCGGAGCCTGGCAGATGGCCGGGATACTGGGGGTGACGCTTGGGCTGTTCTTCCTAATCTATCTGGTGTATATCCTGACGGCCTACAGCAGCCTGCGACGGAGTGTGCTGCCGGATTGAGATTTGTTCTCAGGCAAGCGGCTTCCAGGCACGACCGCTAAACGGAAAGAGAGAGGCTGTGTATCCGCCTCTCTCCTGTCCTGGTCAGCCTCTGTGATTGCCGAACCGCCATCAATAGTTCTGCGCATGTACCTCGAAGTAGCTCTGGGGATGGTTGCAGGTGGGGCAGATCTCCGGCGCTTTGGTGCCTACCACGATGTGGCCGCAGTTGCGGCATTCCCATACCTTGACCTCGCTCTTTTCGAAGACTGCTGCCGTCTCCAGGTTGTTCAGCAAAGCGCGGTAGCGCTCTTCATGGTGCTTCTCGATCTCGCCCACCAGACGGAATTTGGCCGCCAGCTCCGGGAAACCCTCTGCCTCCGCGGTCTTTGCGAAGCTCTCGTACATGTCCGTCCACTCGTAGTTCTCGCCGTCAGCGGCTGCACATAGGTTTTCTTTGGTGTCGCCGATTCCCTTGAGTTCCTTGAGCCACATCTTGGCATGCTCTTTCTCGTTGTCCGCTGTCTTTAAGAACAGGCCCGCAATCTGTTCGTAGCCCTCCTTTTTGGCCACAGAGGCAAAATAGGTGTACTTGTTCCTGGCCTGTGATTCCCCTGCGAATGCGGCCTCCAGGTTCTTCTCTGTCTGTGTTCCCGCGTACTTTGTCATGCTCATGTTTTCTTCCTCCTTGAGATGAATTGGCGCGCCCGGCGCGGGCTTTTGTGCATCGCCCGCATGCGCAATGTCTGTGTGTTCTGATATTTCCTCGCTGATGCTGCATAGACCATCAGCGGAAACCTCCTCTTACTTTTTCCCTCTGCACCTCGGGCAGAGGTAGAATACTTTTAAATCATAGGACAGGATTCCCTCTCCCAGCTGTTCCTCCAGGCTCCCAGTGATATCGTCGAAGCTGATGTCGGACAGGGCGCCGCAGTTCTTGCAGACAAGGTGGTCGTGCTTTCGAATCTTGTCATAGCAGTCGGGGGAGCCCTCTATGGACAGGCGCCGTATCAGCCCCTCACGGCACAGGGCGTTCAGGTTGTTGTATACGGTGGCCTGAACCAGCTTCGGTTCTGTTTTCTTCAGTTCTAAATAGAGCTGCTCTGCGGTCATATGCTTCTCGGACGCATTGACACATTCCAGGAT
>CAMTBF010000320.1 GCA_947068385.1 uncultured Lachnospiraceae bacterium | reverse complement strand
TATGATGACAGAAGACCACGTGAAAGTGCGCACTACGGACTACGTGGGATATGCAATCATGGATGGTAACGTGATAACAAGCAAGGCACATGCGCTGCTGAAAGAGGCCGCGGCTACCGGAGCCTGAGCAGCCGTAGCCCAGGGATGGAGGTGCAGGCCATGATAACGGCTGAACAGGTAAGAAAGAAGATGCGCATCAGCCATTCCCGCATGGACGATGACATCGCCAGCAACATCGAGGCCGCCCGGCTGGACATGGGCCGGGTGGGCATCGACCCTGAAGCGGACGACGCCCTGGTGGACAAGGCGGTGGAGCTGTACTGCAAGGCCCAGTTCGATTATTTGGGCAAGGGGGAGCAGTTTCAGAGGAACTATGAGGGGCTGCGGGACTCCATGAGCATGGCGGAGGGATATAAATGCGGGACGAGATGATATATTTCGCGGATATGGTGCCGGATGCGTCTGGGGGAAGGGATTCCTATGGGAATCCTGCCATGAAAATGGAGATGTCGGATGCGGTCTTCGCGGAGCTGAAGTCCATCGGCCAGAGCGAGTTCTACCAGGCGCAGACAGCCGGGCAGAAGCCGGAGGTCAAGTTCAAGCTGACGGACTATATGGACTACCAGGGGCAGCGGTACCTGATTCATGAGGGCGTCAGGTACACCGTCCTGAGGACGTACCGTACTGCCAGCAACGAGCTGGAGATTACATGTTATGGAGGTGTGAGGGATGCCATTGCCGCCGTCAGTGACAAGGGTGACTAAGGATGGCCTGAAGATTGTGTCGAACGTGGACAGATGTGCCTATACCATCAGGGAGCTGACCAGAGCGGCGCTCAGGGACGTGGGCAAGTACGTGTGCATCACGTCCAACAAGGCCGCGCAGAAGCTCTACCACAACAGCATGAAGAAGTCCAGGCGCGTCAGGGGCTCCAAAGGGGCTTTCCAGTACTGGGCCAGGAAGAACGAGGGCGACCTGCTGGTGGGCATAAAGCATGGGACATGGTACGGCACGGAGCAGGAGCTGGGCTCCAGCAAGATGAAGAAGCATGGAATCCTGACAAGCGCCGTACAGGACAATATCCCGGACATCATCAGGATAGAGAGCCAATACCTGTCGGCCCTGAAGGATGAGGCCAGGGCCCTGGCGCTGATCAGCGATGAGGAGTATCGGGGAGGCGGTGAGGACTGATGGGGGGCCTGGACAAGGAGCTGGAGGAGCTGACTGGGGCATACTGCGAGGAGGCTCCGGAGGATGCGGCGTATCCGTACATGGTCTTTTCTTCCCGGAGGCTGACGGAGGATGCCGGGCAGCAGGTCTATATGCTGGAGGTCAATGCCTGGGACCAGCATCCATATTATTCCCGGGCGGAGGGCATGATGGACGGCCTGGAGGGGAAGTTGCACCGGTGCAACTTTATGGCAGGAGGGCATCTGATAAGGATATTCAAGGGGGCGCGCCAGAACGTCCCGGATCCGGACAAGACGATCAAGCGGGTGCGGGAGCAGTTCGAGATGCACGTCTACGAGATGGAGGATTGAGATGAAAAAGGATAAGAAGAGGTCGTATTCCGGCTATACGAAGAAGACAGCGGAGCACCTGCTGCTGGACGCAGGGGCGTTCTTCAAGAATTTCACATATGAGGAGGGCGGGACGTCCAACGACACGTTCGATTCCGCCGTGAAAGCAGGGAAGCTGATTGGAGCTACCAAGGGCGGAGGCGAGTTCTCCGCGGTGGCGTCGATCCGGCAGATTGAGGTGGACGGCGTGAAGGGCCGCGCGAAGGGCCTGGAGACCATCGACTCCTGGGACGTGTACCTGAAGGCCACGGTGCTGGAGACAACGGCGGAATCCATCAAGGCTGCGCTTGGAGCAGCTACTGTGGACACGGAATCGGATGAGAAATATGACGTGATAACGGGGAATGCGGCCATAGGCCTGGAGGACTATCTGGACAATGTGACCTGGGTGGGCACTCTGAGCGGCAGCAGCGAGCCTGTCATTATCCAGGTCTACAACGGGCTGAACACGGAGGGGCTGAAGCTCACCGTGCAGGACAAGAACGAGGCAACGATACCCATGACGTTCTATGGCCATTACACGGACGATGACCTGGACAGCCCGCCTTTCAAGGTGCTGTACCCGAAGAAGCCCCAGGGGGGACAGGCTGGTGAGGATGACGGGGAGTCCGTGGAAGGAGGTGCCGGAGCTTGAGGAAGATAAACACTGGAGACGTGTTCAAGATGGCGCGCCTGTTAAAGAATGCCAACGTGATGGATGCGGTCAAGGATGCCTATAAGGCGGACAAAAGGGAGGACGCGGCCGAGGATGTCCATAAGGGGGACGCAGAAAAAGGGAGCATATGGGTGGACGCTGCCATGAAGGTGCTGGCCTCCTGCACCAGCCAGCAGGCGGAGGAACAGTTCTACGACCTGATGGCTGGTATCTGCGAGAACAAGCCGGAGGACATCAGGAACCGCCCGCTGGACGGCCTCATAGAGGACATCAGGCGGATATGCGAGGAGAACAATGTGGCAAATTTTTTGCGTTCAGCCTCAGATTTTGCCGAGAAGCTGTAAGGCTGGAGGATTTGGTTTATCGGCGGTATGGCGGCGGCGCGGCCAGCGTCCTGGCCATGCCGTTCGCTGACGGCTGCGAGCTGATATGCCATGCCTCGAATGCCGAGGAGGAGGACAGGCTCTTTCTGCGGTGGGCCATCATGTACCAGGCCAGCATAGGGTTCGAGGAGTTCAAGGCAGAGCTGCTCCCGGAGCATGGGGTGCATGGAGATGGGGACGGAAGGTCTGCGGCGGAGATCCTGAAGGGCGTGAAAGGGATAATCGGGTGACATAGATGGAGCTGTTCAAACTGTTCGGATCGATATTCATAGATACGGATGCCGCGGAGAAGAGCATGCAGAAGGTGGAGCAGGCTGCGGAAGACTTCATGACTAAATTCGGCAGCGGAATTGAAAAGGCCGGCGAAAGGATTGAGAAGTTCGGCGATAAGATGTCCTCTACCGGAACGAAGATGACATTGGGCGTCACGACGCCCCTTGTGGCTCTTGGGACAAAAGCGATAAGCACTGCAGCGGATTTCGAAGCGGCGATGTCGGAGGTAGGTGCCATTTCCGGAGCGACAGGAGACGATCTTGCCGCGCTGCGGGACAAGGCGGAGGAAATGGGAAAGACCACGAAATTCTCTGCAGGCGAATCTGCGGAGGCACTGAAGTACATGGCCATGGCTGGCTGGGACACCAACGATATGCTGGATGGCCTGGAAGGAATCATGAACCTTGCTGCGGCTTCCGGGGAAGATTTGGGTATCACCTCGGATATCGTGACGGACTCGTTGACGGCTTTCGGACTATCCGCATCGGACAGCGAGCATTTCGCGGATCTATTGGCGCAGGCCTCCAGCAATGCCAACACGAATGTGAAGATGATGGGCGAGACATTCAAATATGTCGCGCCCGTGGCTGGTGCACTGGGCTTCTCGGCTGAAGATACGGCACTAGCGGTGGGCCTGATGGCCAATAGCGGCATAAAGGCTTCCCAGGCAGGCACATCCCTCAGAGCCTCGCTGACGAACCTTGCAAAACCCACTGATGAAATGGTGGGAATGATGGTTTCCTTGGGTCTGGCTACGGAGGAGACCGCGACCGTCATTGATGAGGGGAAGCTGCAGAAGGCTCAGGCAAAAGTCGAGAACAAGACCATCGACATGCAGAAGGCCCAGATCAAATACAATGAGGCAGTGGGGAAGTACGGGGCTAGCTCTTCACAGGCGCAGACGGCAGCCCTGAACCTTGAGAAGGCCCAGAACAACCTGGAAGCCGCCATCAATGATTTGAACGCGGCGCAGGAAGGTGAGATAGAGACTACGGGGATACAGAACCATCTGCTGGTGGACAGCGAGGGGAACACGAAGTCCCTGCGGGAGGTGATGCTGGCGTTGAGGGATGCCTTTTCAGGCCTGTCTCAGGAGGAGCAGGCCCAGGCGGCAGCTACCCTGTTCGGCAAAGAGGCCATGTCCGGGATGCTCGCTGTCATCAATGCAAGCGAAGAGGATTTCAACAGCCTTGCTGCGGCTATAGACTCTTCCGATGGTGCGGCCAAGGAAATGGCAGATACTATGAACGATAACCTGAACGGCCAGATTACCTTACTGAAGTCCCAGGTGGAGGCGCTGTTCATCCAATTTGCGGAGCTTGTCATGCCGTACCTGAAGCAGGGGGTCGAATGGCTCTCTGCAGTATGCGAATGGATTGCCGGACTGGACGATGGGACGAAGGGGCTGATTATCAGGATTGGCCTTTTGGCGGCGGCAGCCGGCCCATTGCTTACGATTTTCGGAAAGGGCGTTTCCGTAATCGGGAGCATCGTCTCTGTCGGAGGTAAGCTTGTCAGCGGGGTGGGCAGTATCCTAAAGATAGGCAGCAAGCTTTCAAGCGGAATCAGCAGTATCATCAAGATAGGGGGAGGCCTGGTCACAGGTGCCACGAAATTGTTTGGGCTGTTCAGCACAGCGGCTTCCTTCATCGGGACAACGCTGATTCCGGCCATAGCTTCGATAGGGGCTCCGGTACTGGCTGTGATAGGCGTGATTACTGCTTTGGTAGCCGCTGGAGTCGCATTGTACAAGAACTGGGATGAGATATGCGCGTGGGCTGGCAAGGCATGGGGCGCAATTAAGGACACGAT
>CAMTBF010000319.1 GCA_947068385.1 uncultured Lachnospiraceae bacterium | reverse complement strand
ATTCAGCAACTCCGCCCCTTTCTGCACAGATATCTCATTCTCACTGACTGCCCGTGTGTTTTTTGACTATGACCGAATTGAATTATATGATAAAGAAAATAGTGATATGGAAGACCGCTATGATACGATTGGAGACCTGGCAGCAGGATATACGAACATGACACAGTCAGGTGAAACGATAATCGGAAATGCAGGAGCTTTATCAGACAAGGTGAATGACATTATATTTGTGGTTTATACAGAGAGGATGCAGACGGGTGATGCGGGGAAAAAGACAGAGGTTACAAGGTTGATATCGGCCAGGCTTGCCACTGATTTTGAAAGGGGGCTATATTATGGTAAATACTGATAGGATGACAGCAGAAATGGTAAAAGAGCTTGCTTTTTCGGAAGAAGAGCTGGAATCACTTGCTAAAGCGAGGAATACCCCGATTGTGTTTGATGAAGACTGCCCGGAGACAACTCCTGAACGCGCGCTGAAATTTCGGCGTGTGAATCCTCCCAGAAATCGTATCGGGAAGAGGGCATAAGAAGACAAACTCTGTAAACGTGGTGCCATCATCGATAACAACACCACGGTGCGACAGACAGCAAAGGCGCATGGAGTGAGCAGGAGGACTTCTAAAGATCCTTTCTGAAATATCTGATTATGGATTAGTGTCAGCAAGGTATAATGAATGAGGGACTAACCGTGGGCTGGGAAATCATGGGAGGTGAAGGAATGCTGTCAAAGGAAATGAGAGAGGAATTGATATGGGGTCTTACGGATATTGGCTGTTATTATAAAAGAGAGTTCATTATGCAGAGAAAAGTCCACATCAGATTCCCAATCCAGTCATACCCTCCCCAAATCCTTCATACAATAGTAAAAAATATCCCACGGGGGTATTCCTTTGAAGGATTATATCGAAGAGCGTGCCGTCAGCATCGCAAACTATATCATCGACAGCAACGCCACGGTCAGACAGACAGCCAAGGCTTTCGGGGTGAGCAAGAGCACGGTACATAAGGACGTGACAGAACGTCTCATGCAGGTCAACCCCACCCTGGCCATGGAGGCCAGGAAGGTGCTGGACCTGAACAAATCTGAGCGGCATATCAGGGGAGGGCTTGCCACAAAGGAGAAATACCTGCACCAGCAAAGCAGCATGGCGTAGAGGAGCGTCAGGGGCCATTCGGAACGAGTGGCTCTTTTTCGTGGCAGGATTCCGGGCTCCACCGGTCTCTGAGATATCTGTAGAAAGCGTCCGCCGCAAGCCCCATCCCATGCCCGTTGCCGGAGACGATCTCTATGGCCCGCCTGGGGAGGGCGCAGTCCAGGGGTATCTGTACCAGCCTTTTATCCTTTATCAGGGGCAGGGCGGTCTGCTCCGGCACGAAGCCGATGCCCAGATTGCCCAGAAGGAGCGGCAGCATCAGGTCGGAGGTGGCCACCTCCATGTCCAGCTCCATCTCCAGTCCCTGGGCCGCGAAGAAGTCCCGATAGGAATCATAGGTGGCGGTCCCCCTGCCCAGCCCGATCCAGGGGCAGCTCTGGAGGCCGCCCAGCGCGGAGGCTGTCCTGGACAGGCTCCGATACTCTGTCCCGCCTGCCAGTATCTCCGTGAAATCAAAGATTTTCTCACTGTGTACCGAATGCGGCATGGCATAGGGCGTGGTGACCACGGCGAAGTCCAGCTTTCCGTCGGTGAGGCGCTTTATGATCTCCGGGGTGGTGTGGTTGTGGATCTTGATCCTGACGGCGGGATGCCTGCGCCTGAAATCCTGGAGCGCGTCCAGCAGGAACAGATGCAGCGCCGTCTCCGTGGCGCCGATCTCCACCGTGCCGCTTCGGAGGGAATCCCGGCCGCGGAGTTCGGTCTGGGCGCTCCAAAGGTGCCGGTAGGCGATTTCCACATGGGAGTACAGCAGCTCGCCCTCCTCTGTCAGGCTGACGCCCCTGGCCTCCCGCAGGAACAGCCGGCAGCCCAGCTGCGCCTCCAAAAGCTTCATCACCCGGGTCACATTGGGCTGGCTGTTCCCCAGGGCAGCCGCGGCCTTAGTGATATTCCCGTACTTGGCCACATAGTAGAAGATTTTGTAATATTCGAAGTCGATATCCATATCTGATTGATATACCTCATATATGATAGATATATTTTTCGTATCCTTTCTTCCGTAGTATAATAGGTTTCCGGGAAAATGTAAATAGGGTTGATAGGGTTGAAAACGGAAAGGAAGGATAAATCATGAACAAGGATTTGACACAGGGGGATCCCCGGAAGGTGCTGTGGGCATTCTGCCTGCCCATGTTCGGCAGCATCGTGTTCCAGCAGCTTTACAACATAGCGGATTCCTTGGTAGCAGGGAAGTTTATCGGAGAGAGCGCCCTGGCGGCGGTGGGGAACAGCTACAACATCACCCTCATCTTCATCGCCTTTGCCTTCGGCTGCAACATCGGCTGCTCCGTCATCGTATCCCAGCTCTTCGGGGCCAAGGACTACAGGACCATGAAATCCTCAGTCTATACGGCGCTGATTGCCAGCGGCGCCCTTTGCGGCATCCTGATGCTTGGCGGCCTGGCCTCCTGCGACACATTGCTGCGGCTGATGAAGACCCAGCCGGAGGTCATGGCGGATTCCGCCCTGTACCTGGACATCTATATCTGGGGCCTGCCGTTTTTGTTCTTCTACAATATCGCCACGGGCATCTTCTCGGCCCTGGGGGACTCCAGGACGCCCTTCCTCTTCCTGGCCGTTTCCTCCACGGCCAATATCCTGATCGACATCCTCTTCGTGAAGGGCTTCTCCATGGGCATCGCAGGCGTGGCCTGGGCCACGTTCCTCTGCCAGGGGGTGAGCTGCGTCCTGTCTCTGGCGCTGGTGCTCAAGCGCCTGCGGGACATCTCCACAGAGGAAAAGATTCCGGTCTTCTCCTGGAGCCTGCTGGGGAAGATAGCCGTGGTGGCCATCCCCAGCATCCTGCAGCAGTCCTTCATCTCGGTGGGGAACATGCTGATCCAGGGCCGGATCAACAGCTTCGGGGTCAGCGTGGCCGCCGGATATTCCGCGGCGGTGAAGCTGAACAACCTGGTGATTACTTCCTTTACCACCATCGGGAACGGGATATCCAATTTCGCGGCCCAGAACCTGGGGGCCGCAAGGTTCGGGCGAATCAGGGAGGGCTTCCGGGCAGGCTGGCGGCTGGTGTGGTGCCTGTGCGTGCCCTTCTGCGTCGCCTATGTGGCGTTCGGCAGGTATCTGCTGCTGCTTTTCATGGACAGGAGCTCGCAGACGGCATTGCAGACGGGCAGGGAGTTTTTGTGGATTCTGTCCCCCTTCTACTTTGTGGTGTCAGTGAAACTGGTGGCGGACGGGATCCTTCGGGGCACCAGCGCCATGGGGCAGTTCATGGCGGCCACCTTCACGGATCTGATCCTGCGGGTGGTCTTGTCCTTCCTCCTGTCCGGCTGGACAGGCTCTGCCCTGGGCATATGGTGCTCCTGGCCTGTGGGCTGGACCATCGCCACGGGGATGTCCCTTTTCTTCTACCGAAGGGCCTGCCGCAGCTTGTCCCTCATCTCTCGTCCAGATAATTCTGGACACGGCTCTGTATGATATCCGCCGCTTCCTCTGCGGATTTCTGCCCCAGGAAGAAGGGCTGCGCTTCCTCCCGGATGATATCCATGATTCTGCCTTCTGCCACGGACACCGGACGGGCAGCTCCAATCAGCTCTTTGATGCAGCTTACCTCCTCTTTTGTGGCTGTGCGATACATTGTGGATTCACTCCCGACAGACCATGCGTAGCCCCCAAGGCTTTTCGGGACAGGATTCCCGCCCGCGTCCAGGAGTGGGTTTCCCTCCTCGTCCAGGTAATAGGATACGGTCACAGCCGCTTCCATCTGTCGGTCCAGGACAGCTTTCCGGGTGGGGAAGCTTGCCCTCCACTTGCTGGCCCTTTCCAGATAGTATTCCACGAATTCCCATGCCGCTTCCGGATTCCTGGACTTGGCCGAGATTGCCAGAGCGCCGGAGCATTCCGCTATACATCCGCTGCCCTCCGCCGCCGGATAGCCGATATAGACCACAGGGCCCTGGAACATGGCCTGATGCTCCTGTATCCCGTAAAAATCGTTTATCCTGGCCTGATATAAAAGCACATCCCCTGCCTGTATCATTTCCGGATTGGAACGGCTCTCCGCCTGATAATCATATTCTGCCGGAAATGTCCCCGCAAAGGTAAGGAACGCCCTGAAATCCTCCGAATCGAAACGGCACTGCCCGGTATCCCAATCGAGGAAGTCATCCAGGCCCAGGGTCAGGCAGTCCTGCAGGACGCTCCCCTGGACGGCTCCGCCAAAAAGCTGTCCTTCCGGGTGAGCGGACGCATAGTCTATCAGTTCCGCCAGCGTCCAGCCTGGCTCCTGTCCCAGCTCCGAAGCCCTGCCCGCTATTGTCCGCAGGGAGATTTCACAGGGAATCCCCACAAGCTGCCCCTGATACTCATAGCACGCCAGCGCGTTTTCCAGATAGTCCTCCCGCTTCAGCAGGGCGCTGGCATCCAGAAAGGGTCCAAGGTCTGTAAAGGCCCCGTTTCCGGCAATGGCCCCTATATCCATCTGATAAGCTTTCATATCATCCAGAACCAGTATGTCCGGACAGTCTATCCCTGTGGAGAGCGCCATGCCAAAGGCGTTCACCATGTCCTGGGCATCCGCCCGTTCGTAATCCTCATCCTCCGAAAGTTCAATGTCCATACCGTACTCTTTC
>CAMTBF010000318.1 GCA_947068385.1 uncultured Lachnospiraceae bacterium | reverse complement strand
CGCCGCCGATCCATTTGCTGTCCCGCACGTCCGGCCAGATCAGGTCCAGATGCCCGGCCAGGCCCTGGGCCTGGAGGGTAAGCTGGCGCTTCAGCCACCCCTGCGGTTTGATGTCCGCGGGCTTTAGATATGTGAATTTCCTTGCCGTATTATGTTCCATGGATGCCTCCTCTATCTGAACGCGGCGTTTCTGCCCGTGGATTCCCGCCTGCAGGCTCCCTGGCTTCGCTCCTGTTCAGTTTCTTTCAGTCTTAGCCCACAGTATAGCACGGCCGCATCCTTTTTGCCAGCCCTTTCCGGGTTTTCGCCCAAATCTGTTTTCAGCTACTGTTTTCGGCTGTTTTCGCCCGAATCACATTGGTCAAAATCTCAGCAGGATCTCGCCCAGGATCCCATAATCGTCCCAGTCCGGCATGTCCTCCGGCCTGCGCACGCCGCTAAGCCCCTGCGCCCGGGCATGGGCCAGGACGGCGTTCAGCAAGGTGGAGGACACCCGAAGTTCAATGGCGTTCTCCCCCGGCTTCAGATACTCTCCCACCGGGATTCGGAAGCACATGGGATTCACGGGGACCTCCCTGCCGTTCAGATACAGGCTATAGCTGTCATGGACCGGGGGCATCTCCAGCACCGCTCCCCCGCAGGAAGCCTCCTCCATCCGGAAGGAGGTCCGGTAGGTTCCGATTCCCGACAGCTCCTCCATCCCCGGAAGCTGCCGCCAGGGCTTTAGCGCGCCAAGGGCTATGGGCCCCAATCTCCTCACGGCATTCTCCACAGGCAGCGCCCCGGGCAGCCAGGCCTCCAGCTCCAAAGTCCAGCCGGTGAGGATCAGCTCCCTCTCCGGGCAGCTCTTTGCCAGAGGGGCCTCCCACCCGCCCTCCGGCATCTCTTCCTCCGTAATGGCGATCAGGCAGGTGTCATTCTCCTGTAAGGAGACCGGAATCGCCAGATAGCCTCCCTCCGTCCGGAAATCAGCGATCCGCTCTATCCTCCCGCTCCAGGGATCCAGGCGGTATGGCGTTCCCGTCCCCTTTAGCCGCACCTCCCGGCTGGTGACCCTGCGCTCGTCGATCTCCCTGTAGTTCCGGGCATGGCCCACATTGCAGATGAGATAAAAATGATCGTCGCCCGCCTCCCGGTGCACCCCCAGGAGCTGTCCGTCCCCGCCCAGACAGGTATCGGGAAGGATCTGGAGCTCCTTCAATACGGCCAGGACATCTTCCCTCTTTTCGATAAAATGCACGCTTTCCTCTTTCCCCAGGGCATCCATCAAGGCTGCGACATCCCTGGAATGCCCTTCTTCCATGGAAGGCTGGCAGGATGCCGGTGCAGCCGGAACCCGGCCGATGAAGATGACCGGCAGGCCCTTCCTGGCGAACGCAAGGGTCTTCTCCGCCACTTCTACGGGCAGGCTCTCCTGATCGTCAAAAATCAATGCCCGGTAGCCGGGGCCGTCCTTGGCCAGGCGCCCGTCCTCCACCCTGGCGTTTTCAAGCCGGAAATGGGCCGGGCAGAGGAATTCATAGGTATACCCCGCATCCTCCAGCACAGCGCTGTCAAAGATCCGCACCGCGCCCACGAAATCGATCCGCTCAAAATACCGCTGGGCATACACGGCCAGATCCACCTTCATCTGCCCCTGGCGCAGCATGTACTGCACCCTTGTCATATAATCCGTGTACTGTCTGGCGTGGAGCCAGTTGGGCTGCCGCTCGCCCCAGCTATTGCTGAAGGAATCATAGCTGCCCATCCCCTCGTAGCCGGGCCAGATCAGATCCTTCAAATGGCCGTTCTCGCTGTCCGCCCCGTCGTAATGGCCCCGGTAGGAATATCCGTGCAGCACGAGCTGGTTCACGCCGCCGGCCAGGGAGCGGTGGGCATGCCACAGGAGATTGTGCCAGCATTGCTGGTAATTGCCGGAATTCCTGTCCCCGTTCCCTCTGCCCACGTTTTCCGGAGCCGTCTCAATGGAATAGACGGGCTTCCCCGTCATGTGGACCGCGCCTGACTGGAGGCGGTAGAAATCAATCAGGTCCGCGCCGTACAGGGATTCCGTCTCCGGCACCGTCACATACATGGCTGTCCTGGCATTCTCCAGGGTCTTGCCGTAGGCCGTCTGGTACCGGAGCCCCATGCCGTGGCGCAGGCAGAATTCCTCAATGGGCTTTAGATGGTTCTCAATATACAGATCCGTCAAAAGGGACGAGAAATCGTTGGACAGCTGTTCATTCTTCTCGTCAAAGGAAAAATCCGGATGGGGTATCTGCGCAAAATTCCCGATCCAGTCCTCATCATACACCGCCGGGAGATAGGGGGTGAAATCATACCCGTAGGCTCTCTCGAAGGCTTCCAGAAGCCCCTCCGTCCAGTCCAGATGGGTGGTATATTCCAGGGAATCAATGAACATGTTGTCGATGTTTCCTGCCGCTTCCCCGAAGGAGGGTAGAATCCTGTCCTCCCAGAAACGGATGAGCCGCTCCGAGGCCGCCCGCCCATAATGGTCTAGCTGCAGATTGCCGCAGGTCCTGCTGCCGGAGGGATGCTTCCACCAGGCGAACAGAAGGTATTCCCCCTCCTCCTCCGGGCAGAAGGAGACCTCATATTCCTCCCCGCTTTCGTCTATGCGCTTGTAGTCATATCCTTCCTTCAGGGTCCTGGCCGAGGCGAATTCCAGGACATGCCTCTCCCTATCGGCATATCTGGCCACGGCGACGCCCTCCAGCTTTGCCCTGCCGCCAGCCGCTTCCGCGTCCTTAAGGGCCGCCTGGGGAACCGGAACCCTGCCCTTGTAAGGATGCTCTCTGGTGATCCCTTCTATGTAGATGCCGTCCGTCTCCATCTGGACGCCGTTTGCCGGATCGTCCGGATCCACCTCCCCCGGCAGGGCCAGCGGCCATCCCGGCGTCATCATGAAATCGATCTTCATGCCCAGGCGTCCCGCTTCCACAAGGACCTCCCGCATCAAGACGTTCCAGTTCTCCTTCCCCCAATCGACCCGGTAATTGAACACCTCGGGATCCGTAGGCGGCGTATAGGGCATGGAGCAGATCTCCGCCCCCAGAAACCCCGCCTCCTTCATGGAACGGAGCTCCGCCTTCAGCTCCTCCGCCGTAACCTGTGCCCCGGGAATCCACCAGCGGATTTTCGGGCGGGCGCTCTCGTCCATCTCCCGGAACCGCTGCAATATCTCCTTACATGTCTGCATGATGATCCTCCTTCTCCATTTTCACAAGATAGCCATCGTCAACCCTTTACCGCGCCGCCGCTGATCCCCTCCACGATCTGGGAAGAGAACAGGAAATACAGCACGATGATGGGGACCAGCGTAATGATCACCGCCGCCATGGACTCCCCCATATGCTTGGTGAACTGCCCTATGTACTGGTAGATGATCAATGTCAATGTATAAGTGCTGCGCTTCCCCAAGAGCACCATGGGCATATAAAAATCATTCCACTGCCCGATCGCCGTGATCAGGGCCACCGTCATGATCACAGGCTTACAGAGGGGCACTATGATCCGGAAGAAAATCTTGAAGTCCCCGGCCCCGTCCATGCGCGCCGATTCCTCCATGGCCATGGGGATGGTCTGGAAGAATTTCTGGAAGATGAAGCATCCCATGGAAATGCCGGACACATATACCAGAGCCAGGCCCAAAAGGTTATTCAACAGGCCGATGGTCCTGAGGATCAAAAACAGCGGCAGGACGCTGACCTGGATAGGGACCATCATCCCGATCAGGAAATAGGCGGTCAGGAGCCCTTTTCCCTTGAATTCGAAACGGGAGATCCCATAGGCGGTCAGCGCCCCCAGAAACAGGCACCCCAGCGTGCCCACCACCACCAGGAACACGCTGTTAGCAGCGTACCGCAGCAGGTTCTCCTCTGTCAGTACCTTGACGTAATTCTCCAGCGTCCAGGCCTTTGGGAGCCCCACAAAGTTGGTCACCAGGTCCCCCTTGGACTTCATGGAGTCCATCACCGTAATGGCGATCACGAAGATGGTAATGCTGGTGTAGAGCAGTAAGACAATAGAAAATATCCAGCGGACGATCCTGGCCGAGGGCGACAGGATTTCCCTGTTCTTTTCCTGGAATCCTTTTTTCAGTCTCTTTTTTCCCATGCTTTGCCTCCTAGGTGTCGTACTCGAACTTCTTCAATATTTTCCGTTGAATCACCGTGACCGTCATCATGAAGATGAACATGATCACGCAGATGGCCGCCCCAAAGCC
Source organism: uncultured Lachnospiraceae bacterium (assembly GCA_947068385.1). Lineage (GTDB taxonomy): Bacteria > Bacillota > Clostridia > Lachnospirales > Lachnospiraceae > Acetatifactor. The sequence goes on along the minus strand of CAMTBF010000318.1, from coordinate 525 downwards.
CAGCTCCGACCTGCCGCTGAGGGCATTCCCAAAGGTGTAGCGATAGAATACCAGGTTGGCAAAATCCAGGGAACCGCTGACCCCTCCGTTGCGGCCGCCCAGGATGAAGGGCAGGTCGAACAGGGCCAGCGCCCAGATGCTGCTCATGGTGATGATGGAAGCACAGGAAGGGAGGGACAGGGGGATCAGGATCCTGGTAAACCTCTGCCACTCCGTGCAGCCGTCGATGCGGCAGGCCTCCATCACGTCCTTGGAAATGTCCAGGAAATTGGAGTAAAAAATCATGATGCCGGAGCCTGCGCCCTGCCAGATGATCAGCATCACCATCAGCTTGAAGGCCCACTTTGGATCGCCGAACCAGGCCCCCTGAAGCTGTTCCAGCCCGATGCCCTCCAGGAATTTATTCAAAAACCCAAAGATCGGATTGAAGATCAAAGTCGCAAAAAAGCTGACGATGGTGGAGCTGATGACATAGGGCATGAAGATCATGAACCGCAGATATCTGTGCGCCGGGATCTTGATAAA
>CAMTBF010000317.1 GCA_947068385.1 uncultured Lachnospiraceae bacterium | reverse complement strand
TATTATCCCAAACTTGCCGACCCGGAAGATAAGTTCGATTTATATTGTGCCATATCGAAATACGACATCAGGAAATCCAATTTTTATACGGAAGAGAACAGGGCGCTGGTGCAGGACTGCTTCTATTTTACCATGGACAGGCTGCGCAAGGCTTTCAGCGGCTGCCATGCGGATCTGGAGGAATATATCTTCCAGCCTACCCGGAGCATGGCGGCATGGACGCCGTTTCAGGGGGCGCTGTTCTACCCGGCGGCAAGGCAGGCCGACAGGCGGGTGGTGCTGTCGGAGAAGGAGGTTTACCTGTGCAGCCAGAACCGCTGGACATTCAGCGCAATGATCACCACCGAGAGCGGGAAGCGGCTGCTGGGCTTTTGCCTGAAGCAGATGGAGTCCGTGCTGCGGCGGCTGACGAAATATAAGCATAAGCTGACCGCGAATCCGGATGCCTTAAGCCCTGTGATGGCGGACGAGCTGCGAAAGGACGGGATATCCCTGGAGGAAACCGTCACGGCTGCGGTGGAGGAATTCTACAGGGAGGCCACGAAGACGGTAGTCCGGGTGGACAGCGCGGCGCTGGAGCGGATCCGCAGGGAGGCCCTGGCCACCCAGGAGCGGCTGATCGTGCCGGAGGAGGCGCCGGAGATGGCGGGGGTGTCGGCAGGGCGGCTGCGCGGGCAGGATGGAGACGGTGAGAGAGGCGCTTTTCTGGATGGGGGCGGCGGGCCTGGGATTTGGCAGGACGGCATCCGGCAGAGCGCAATCGAACAGAATGTAATTGAACAGAACACGATTGAACAGGACGCAATCCGGCAAGAACAGATTCAGGAGGACACCCCGTCGGATGCTCAGCCAGAAGAACTGGCGGCAGGCTCCGACCCATGGGAGCAGCTGAAAGCCGCCCTGACGGAGACAGAACGGAAAGCGCTGGCCCTGGCGCTGGAGGGTGAGGGGAATCTGAAGCCCTTTGCGGACAGCCATGGCATCATGCTGGAAGTCCTGATGGACGGCATCAACGAGAAGGCCATGGACTTCGTGGGGGACAGCCTTTTGGACGATGAATTCGTAATATATGATGACTATACAGACCAGGTGAGGGGGATGGTGGAATCCATATGACTAAGCAAGTACCTACAAGGATAGCGAATATTCTGATCAACGCCCTGAAAGGGGGCGTAGTGCCCCGGGCGGGCCTGGAATACATCACTGTAGGCCGCACCCAGGAGATAGCCGCTATCCTCCACGACATCGAGATGATAGAGGAGGGCGGCGCGTCTTTCCGCTTCATCGTGGGCAAATACGGCAGCGGGAAGAGCTTCCTGCTCCAGACCATACGCAATTACGCCACAGCCAAGGGCTTCGCGGTGGTGGACGCGGACCTGTCGCCGGAGCGGCGGTTCGCCGGAACCAAGGGGCAGGGTCTGGCCACCTATAAGGAGCTGATCAAGAACCTGTCCACCAAATCCAAGCCAGACGGCGGCGCTCTGCCATTGATTCTGGAGAAATGGATTTCCGGCATCCAGGCCTCGGTGAAGGACAGCTTCCTCTCAAAAGGAGCAGAAAATGCCGGGAACGCGGAGGGAGGTTCGCCCCTTCCCGGCGGGAACGTGGAAGAGCGCCCGGCTAAGAGCGGTTTGGGACGGGAGGCATGCCCTGGGGAAACAGGGACGTTCCAGGGAGATGAGGATTCATCGGCAGCCTTCGACCGGGAGGTGGAGCGCCAGATATACGCCGTGGCGGGCTCCCTGGAGGGGATGGTGAATGGCTTCGAGTTCGCCAAGGCCGTAGTCCTGTACTGGAAGGCCTACAGGCAGGACGATGCCGCCCTGAAATCCAATGTGCTGCGGTGGTTCCGGGGAGAATATCCCACCCGTAAGGAGGCCAGGGAAGACCTAGGGATCAATTTCATCGTCACGGACGAGACCTGGTACGACTTCCTGAAGATTTTCGCCGCTTTCCTGGTGGGCGCGGGATATAAGGGGATGCTGGTCATCATCGACGAGCTGGTGAACATCTTCAAGATACCCAATTCCATCACCAGGGCCAACAACTATGAGAAAATCCTCACCATGTACAACGACGTGCTCCAGGGAAAGGCCAGGCACATCGGCTTCCTCATGGGCGGCACGCCCCAGTGCATCGAGGACAAATACAAGGGCGTCTTCAGCTACGAGGCCCTGCGCTCCAGGCTGGCGGAGGGGCATTTCGCCACAGCGGACATAAAGGATCTGTCCGCGCCCATCATCCGGCTCCAGATGCTGAACCAGGAGGAGATGTACATCCTGGTGGAGAAGCTCCAGAACATCCACGCAGGGCTCTACAAATACACCCCGGCCCTGACCCAGGAGGACTTGGTCTATTTCCTGACCGTGGAGTACAACCGGGTGGGGGCCGAGACCCACATCACCCCCCGGGAGATTATCCGGGATTTCATAGAGCTGATCAACATCCTCTACCAGAACCCCACAAAGGGCGTGGCGGAGATCCTGGGGGACAACAGCTTCGAGATGGCCAAGGGCGGCCTGTCCGAGGGGGAGATACAGGACGAGTTCCAGGAATTTGAGATATAAGGAGTTCTTATGAACGTATTCAACCGACTGGCGCCATTCATCCAGGACTTTATCTATGAAAACAAGTGGGAGGAGCTGCGGGGGAACCAGGTGGCGGCCTGCCAGGTCATCTTTGACAGCGACGACAACCTGCTGCTCTCCTCGGGCACGGCCTCCGGCAAGACGGAAGCCGCCTTTCTCCCCGTGCTGACACAACTGTACGAGAACCCGTCCCACTCCGTGGGGGCCATGTATATCTCTCCCCTGAAAGCGCTGATCAACGACCAGTTCAAGCGCCTGGAGCAGATGCTCTTAGACTCCAACATCCCCGTCACCAAATGGCATGGGGACGCCTCTGTGGACAAAAAGGACAGGCTGATCAAGCATCCGGAGGGCATCCTCCAGATTACTCCAGAATCCCTGGAGAGCCTGATCACCAACAAGCGGGGGGCCTGCCTGAACATGTTCTCCGACCTGCGCTACGTCATCATCGATGAGGTGCACTCTTTCATGCGGGACGAAAGGGGGCTGCAGCTTCTCTGCGTGCTGGAGCGGCTGAGGGCCCTCACCGGCGTAAATCCCCGCAGGATAGGCCTCTCCGCCACCCTGGGGGACATGTCCCTGGCCCAGGACTGGCTGAACACGGGCACCGGCAGGCGATGCGCGGCTCCGGTGACGGACGAGGGGAAAAAGCGCGTTCGCCTGCACATCGAGCGTTTCGTGAATGTGTCGGACAAGCGGGATCTGGTGGAGCGGAACGGCAGCATGAACATCGTGGACAAGGACACCGGCGGCGATATGGGCGACAGGGAGCATTATGAATACCTTTTCCGCCAGACCCTGGACAAGAAGACCATCATCTTCGCCAACAGCCGGGAGGAGATCGAGTTCATCATGGCCAATCTGCGCGAAATAGCGCTGAAACATAAAGCGCCTGACGTATACCGCGTCCACCACGGCAATGTGTCGGCCCTACTGCGGGAGACCACGGAGGACGAGATGAAGTCTGCCGATGAGAAGATCGTCACCGGGGCCACTGTGACCCTGGAGCTTGGCATCGACATCGGCTCCCTGGATCAGGCGGTGCAGATAGGCGCGCCCCTGAACGTCTCCAGCTTCGCCCAGAGGCTGGGGCGCTGCGGACGGCGGGGACAGGTGCCCCAGCTCCTGTTCACCTTCGTGGAGAGCATCAAGATCAATTCCTCCGACATCCTGGGCCCCATCAACTGGGAATTCATCCGCACGATTGCCATCATAGAGCTGTATCTGCGTAATCACTGGATGGAGCCCATCCCGCCCAGGCACCATCCCTACAACCTGCTGTACCACCAGACCATGAGCATCCTGAAGAGCAACGGGGAGATGTCCCCCGCCGGGCTGGCCCAGGCCGTCCTCACCCTGGGGGCGTTTCGGAAGATTTCCCAGGAGGACTATAAGAAGCTATTGCTGTACCTGATCCATATCGAGCAGCTGGAGCGCTCCGAGCATGACGGGCTGCTGATCGGAAGGGCCGGGGAGCGGGAGGTGAACAGCCACAAGTTCCTGACGGTGTTCCTGGCCCCGGAGTACCTGCTGGTGAAGGAGGAGAACCGGACGATCGGCACCGTGGACAAGACCTACCCTGTGGGCACCCGGTTCGCTTTGGCCGGTATGTCCTGGGAGACGGTGGACATCAATGTGAAGTCCAAGGTGCTGTTCGTGAAGCGGGTCCCCGGCATCTCCGTGGTGGACTGGGACAGGGACTTCGAGGCGGAGCTCCACACGGTGCTGGTCCGCAAGGTGCGCAGCGTCCTGGAACGGGACGACCCTTATCCTTATTTAAGCGACCGCTGTCAGGAGCGCCTTTTGGAAATCCAGTACATCGCCCGGAACAGCGGCATCCTGGACAATCTGGTGACGGAGCTGTCCAAGCAGAAGTTTGCCGTCTTCCCCTGGGTGGGGACAAGGCAATTGGTGACGCTGCACTATGCGCTGCTCCAGCGGAAAATCAAGAGCAAGATCCCCTGGAGCACCTGCCTGTACCTGGAGGTGGTTTTCGATGGGAGCAAGGAGGAGCTGGCGGACATCATTACCGACATCCTGCATTCCAACCTGGACCTCTACAGCCTGCCCCTGCCGGACAAGATCCAGATCAACGGGAAGTACAACGAGTTCGTCCCCCTGGAGCTGCTGCGGAAGCAGTTCATTGAGGATTATCTGGATTTTGATGGGCTGAA
>CAMTBF010000316.1 GCA_947068385.1 uncultured Lachnospiraceae bacterium | reverse complement strand
GGCAACTTCACCTTCCGCACCCGGGAGTTCGAGCAGATGGAGCTGGAGTTCTTCTGCGAGCCCGGCACGGACCTGGAGTGGTTCCAGTACTGGAGAGGCTTCTGCAGGGACTGGCTGATCTCCCTGGGCATCAAGGAGGACGAGATGCGCCTGCGCGACCACAGCCCCGAGGAGCTGTGCTTCTACAGCAAGGGCACTACGGACATCGAGTTCCTCTTCCCCTTCGGCTGGGGCGAGCTGTGGGGCATCGCCGACAGGACGGACTATGACCTGACCCAGCATGCCAATACCTCCGGGGAGGACATGACCTATTTCGACGACGAGAAGAAGGAGAAGTACATACCCTATGTGGTAGAGCCTTCCCTGGGCGCGGACCGGGTGGTGCTGGCCTTCCTGTGCGCGGCCTACGACGAGGAGGAGCTGGAGGGCGGCGACATGCGCACGGTGCTGCGCTTCCATCCTGCCCTGGCGCCTGTGAAGATCGGCGTGCTGCCCCTGTCCAAGAAGCTGGGCGAGGGAGCGGAGAAGATCTACGCGCAGCTTTGCAAGAAGTACAACTGCGAGTATGACGACAGGGGCAACATCGGCAAGCGGTACCGCCGCCAGGATGAGATCGGCACGCCCTTCTGCGTCACCTATGACTTCGACTCTGAGACGGACGGCTGCGTGACCGTGCGCTTCCGGGATTCCATGGAGCAGGAGAGGGTGGCGATCGGCGAGCTGGATGCCTATTTTGCGGATAAGTTCGTGTTTTAGGAAATGGGTGGATTACGGGGGCAGAAGCGTTCTTCTGCCCCTTTTTATATGCGCGGAGCCGGAATAAAACAGGAGATTTGGCATGAATCGAAGGGAAGCGTTTCAGATACTCGGAATCGAGGCTACAAAGGATGAGCGGGCGCTCAAAAGTGCGTACAGGGAAAAGCTGGCGGTGACGAACCCGGAGGACGATCCGGAGGGCTTCAAGCGTCTGCGCAGTGCCTATGAGGAGGCCTGTAGATACGCCAGAGAGACGGAAGATGTGGAGGAGGACATGCAGGAGCCTCCCAGGGACACCACGCCCTCGGGCCTGTGGCTGGAGCGGGCGGTGGAAATCTACGGGAATATCCGCACCAGGCAGGACGTGAAGCTCTGGAAGGCCCTTTTCGACGACGATGTCTTCCTCTCCCTGGAGGAGGAAGAGAACTGCCGGGAGAAGCTGCTGCGCTTCCTGACGGAGCATTTCAAGCTGCCCACGGAGGTCTGGAGGCTTTTCGACAGGCGGCTTTCCATCGTGAAGGACGCGAAGGCGCTGCGGGAGAAGTTTCCGGCCAATTTCATGTATTTCATCATCGGCAGGTGCGAACGGGGGGAGGATCTGGACTTCACCCAGTTCCGGGGGCCGGAGGACGCAGACTACGACCGGTTCCTGGAGTGTTACGACCGCTGCTGGCAGGCGCTGCACGAGGGCAGGCTGGAGGAGGCGGAGCGCTGCCTGGAGGAGGCGGACGCTACGGGCATCCGGCATCCGGTGGTGGAGGTGAGCCGGGCCAATGTGCTGGTCAGGCAGGGAAAGATGGAGGAGGCCGTGGCCCTGCTGGAGGGGGAGCTGGCAGAATACCCGGGAGACCCTATGATCGGCTACAATTTCGCGGAAATCCTCTGGAGCCGGAAGGACAATGACACCTACAGAGCGCGGGCGGCGGGACTCTACCAGGAGCTGAAGGCGGAGAACGACAGCCATTACATGGCCAACGCCCGGCTGGCCGAATGGCATTACGAGGAGGGGCGCTTCCGGGAGGCCAAGAAATGCGCGGAGCGGGTGCTGACGGCGGGGGCGGACGATGGGTTCATGGAGCTCCTGGCCAAGATCAACAGCGAACTGGAAAAGGGGCTGGAAGCCGGATACCGGGAGCACGGAGACTGGGAGAGCGGCCTGGAGCTCTGCTGGTGCTACCTGCAGGACGGCAGGACCGCCCGGGGCATCCGGCTGGCCCTTGGGCTGGAGGGGAAGCTGCCCCCGGAAAAGGAGGCGGAGTATTACGGGCTCATGGCGAAGCTCTACACGGAGGAGGCCGATTATGAGGAGGCCATAGCCATGACCAGGCGCTGGGAGCCTGCCCTGGAGGCCAAGATGGCGAAAAATGCAGGGGCGGACGAGAATGAGGACAGAAAGGACAGGGACAGGCTGCGGCAGGCCCGCCTGATCCGGATGCAGTGCTGCCACAGCCTGGGCTACAGGGACAGGGAGAAATTCGCCCTGGCGATCGAGGAGGGGAAGAGCATCCTCACAGGGAGCGCGAAGGACGTGGGCGTCCTGCTGGAAATGGCCCAGATCTATACGGCCATGGAGGAGTATGAGCTGAGCCTGGAGGTATGCCAGCGGCTGATAGAGGAATACCAGGTCCTCGCGGCGTATGCCTCCATGCTGGAGGCGTACAGGCGGCGGCTTGACGCCGCGGGCGTAGTCAGGGCTGCCGGACAGTGCATCCGGTTTTTCCCCGGCTTCGTGAAGTCCTATGAGTACCTGGCCAAGGTATATCTGGATCTGGACCGGAGGGACGATTTCGACAAAGTAATCGAGGATGCCCGGAAGAATGGCGTGGGCAGCGTGCTCCTGGACGCCTACCGCTTCCAGATGCGGGAGGAGGTCATGGGCATCAGCCGGCTCAACGAGAAGCTGAAGGAGTTCCGGCGCAGCTACTTCAAGCATGTGGAGGAGGGGAAGGAGGAATATTACGAGAAGGGGCTTCCCATCCTGACGAAATATTTATATCACTATCCCGATGACTTCATGCTGGTGGAGCGGGCGCTGTTCCACAGGGCCGCCCATCGCCTGGAGGAGGCCAGGGAGGATTTCGAGAAGGCCCTCTACATCAATCCGGCCAACCCTTATGCCCTGAACGGCTTAAGCTTTACCTACAAATACATGGGGGATTATGAAAAGGCGCTGGTCTGCCTGAAGAAGGCCATCCTTTACATGGATAAGGAAATGTCCCCGGTCATCTACGCGGACATGGGGAACCTCTATGCCCTGCTGGGGGACGCGGAGGCGGCATACAGGGCTTACAGGCAGTATGAGGGGCTGACCGGGGAGAACAGGAGCAACTGGTTCGGGGACAATCTGGCTGAGTTCGCCATGCGGCGCGGCAGGGTGGAGGAGGCTGCGTCTATTTATGAACGTTTCTACGCAAAGGATAGCTGGACCAGATATGAGCGGCTGGTGGATCTCTACCTGGCCGCGGGAGAGAAGGACAGGGCCAGGCAGGCGCTGGGGCAGTGGCAGAGGGAGCTGAGGGGCGGCTTCGGGGAATCGTTTTTGCGTTTTCTGAAAAGCGGTTCATCGGCCAACCCTGGAAAGCGCAGCACAGCCTCCTATCCGGCGTACTACTGCTGCAGGGGCTGGTGGGAGCTTCTGTACGGCAGTAAGAAGGCGGCAGTCAGGGCCTTCGAGGGGATGTTCCGCAACGGCCTGACGGAGAAGACCATGGAGGGTAAAATCTGCGACGCCGTGTTCGCCTGCATCCTCTGCGGGAACGCGGAGAAGGGGAAAAGATACGCGGCCAGGCTCCAGGCGTGGTTGGACATGGAAGAGGGGCATTCCACGGAGAAGACCGTGGGCAGGCGTAAGTACTATAACAGACAGAAAGCCCATCTCCAGATGGAATTCCTGGCGGCCTATTATACGGAGAGCGAGGAGCGGTTGCAGGAGCTGCTGGACATGGAGGAGAAATGCGAGATATGCCATTCCTGCACCTGCCCGCTGTGCCGGGAGCTGGAGGGCGTAAGGATTCTGTTCCTGTTGCGGCGCGGGAAGCGGGAGGAAGCCAAAAAGCGGCTGGAGAGGGATCTGCTGGTGCAACCCTGGGATGTCTATCTGCTGGCTATCCGGCATGTCGCTTTTGAGGGGTGAGGGAAATTTCCGGAATATCTGTCCCATTCCAGTTCCGACGTTATGGCTATATCGATTGTATTTTTGGGAAGCCTATATTATAATGAAAGATAAGGGGATAGAAGACAAATAGACCGTATAGAAAGGCATGTATTTTGACCTTATGGGAAGGAAGGATATAATATGACATTGATAAAAGAAAGAGCAGTTCAGATGATACAGCGAATGCCGGAGGATGATATGCTGTATGTAATTAATATTCTGCAGAATCTGGAGGCCATGTCTATAGACAAAGAGAGAGACAGGCAAAAGGCAAAAGCAGCTCTGGCAGACATTTTGAATATGGAAAAAAGATTGCCGGATGATTTTGACCCTGAAAAGGAGCTTCGGGAGGCGAGAGAAGAGAAATATGGTAATATTGGTTGATACAAATATTGTTTTAGATGTTTTGATGGAAAGGGAACCCTATGCTGACGATGCCAGAATGATTATGGAAAAATGTGCGGATAGAGAAATCATCGGATATCTGGCAGCTCACACCATACCGAATTTGTTTTATATCCTTAGAAAGACATATTCTCAAAAGGAGAGGCGCAGACTTATAAGGAATTTGTGCAATATCTTTCGCATTTCGGACTTAAACGCTGAGAAAATTATTTCTGCCGCTGAAAATGAAGAATTTTCAGACTTTGAGGATTGTCTTCAAGAAGAGTGCGCGGTAGAGTCAATGGCAGACTATATTGTGACAAGGAATACGAGCGATTACAGAAAGTCAAGGATTCCGGCACTTGAACCATCTGATTTCGTTAAAATTCTGCAGGGATGAAGAGTATCGGCAGTCGGAGCAGATATGCAGGAAAACATGAATTTCCACCAATTTTGTTCAAATGTAACATA
>CAMTBF010000315.1 GCA_947068385.1 uncultured Lachnospiraceae bacterium | reverse complement strand
CGACCACCGAGATCTACACTCTTTCCCTACACGACGCTCTTCCGATCTGATACAGGAATCCGAGCTGATTTCCCCTATGGGGATCCGGCTGACGATCACGGTGATTTCCTGTGTGCCGATTTTCCTGGTGTATCCCTTTGCGCAGCGGTATTTTACCAGAGGGCTTACCTTGGGGGCAGTAAAAGGCTGATTGCAGCTTAAATTGGAAGGAGGAATCTACATGAAAGTGAAACCCACACAGAAGCAACTGGACTTTATGGAATGGGAGTTCGGCCTGTTCTTCCATTTCGGAATCCGCACCTTTTATCCCGGCCATAAGGACTGGGACGGCAATGAGGCTCAGATGGTGCCGGAGGGGTTCAACCCGCCGAACCTGGACTGCAGGCAGTGGATCAGGGTGGCGAAAGAGGCGGGAGCCACTTACGCGGTCATGACATGCAAGCACCATGACGGCTTCGCCAACTGGCCGTCGGCCTATACCTCCTATAACATTTCCAAAACGCCCTGGAAGGAAGGGAAGGGGGACGTGGTGGCGGATTATGTGGCGGCCTGCAGGGAATACGGGCTGAAGGTAGGCCTGTATTTTTCGCCGGCAGACGCCAATATCATCGGGCGCAACCTGACTGCCGCGGAGTATGACCAGAATTTCATCGACCAGATTTCGGAGCTGCTCACCAACTATGGGAAGATCGACTATCTGTGGTTCGACGGCTGCGGCTCGGAGGGGCATGAGTACGACAGGGAAAGGATCATCCGCGTGATCCGCGAGCTCCAGCCCGGTATCCTGATCTTCAATATGTGGGATCCGGATACCAGGTGGATCGGAAACGAGGAGGGGATTGCGCCCATCCGCAGCTATAATACGGTGGAAAGCCTGGATTTCTCCGTCCGCACGGACAGAAAAGACGCGCTGGAATCGGGGCGGTTCCTGCCTGCGGAATGCGGCATGCGGATGCGCAGGGATACCTGGTTCTGCAGCGAGCAGGACGAGGATACCGTAAAGACCCTGGACGAGCTGATGGGGATTTATGATTACACCGTAGGCCGGGGCATCAACCTGCTGCTGAACATCGGGCCGGATGCCAGCGGAGAGCTGCCCCAGGCGGATGTCAGGCGCGTGACAGAGTTCGGGCAGGCCCTGCGGGAACGCTTTGCTTCGCCCATACTCTCTTTGGAGGATCCGATCCTGAACCAGGAGGAGATCGTCATCGACCTGCCGGAGGAGACTGTCATAAACTGCGTCGTGCTGGCCGAGCATCTGGAGGAGGGGGAACATATCCGCAGCTTCCAGATTTATTCCCAGCCGGTGCTGTCAGGCAGGAGGCTGCTCTTTTATGAGGGATACCAGGTGGGCCATAAAGCGATATGCACGTTTCCGGCGGTGGCCTCAAAGCGGTTCATTCTGGTATTCGATGTGGAAAAGAAAGTGGACTGCCTGAAGAAGATTGAGCTGTTCTATACAAAGAACCAGTACGGCTTTTGAGGATGCCCGGGATGTCCGGCCCCACAGAGGCGCTGCTCCCCTGTTGGGGCCGCACCTCTGCTGGGGCTGCGCCTGCGGGGCATAAGCGGCGCGGTTCACGACCCGCTGGACTTATAATGCCGCACCCCCACCCGCCACAGCAGGTAGCAGGGGATGAGGAACAGCAGGGCGGCGAAGGGCAGGAGGGCGTAGCGGATTTCCTGCCGCCTGCCCAGCACGTAGAGCAGCGGATAATACTGCACCAAAGCGAAGGGGATGATATAGGTCAGGACCCACAGGACGCCCCTGCCGTAGATGTCCACGGGATACTTGCCATGCTCGTTGAGCCCGAAGGTGAAGATATTGGTGAATTCCAGCCCTTCCAGGAAGAAGAAGCTCAGCGCGGCCTGGATGAGGAATATCCCGCTGAACAGGGCGCAGCCTCCGGCCAGCATGAAGAAGACCGTGGCAATCTTGAAGGGCGTCCAGTGGAGTCGGCTGGTGGCCACGGCGTAGGCCAGGATCACCAGGGCCTGGAGCACCCTGCTGAAGCGCTCTAAGTCGCACTGGGTGCCCAGGATCTGCAGAAGGAGGCTGCGGGGGCGGAGCATCACCCGGTCGAACTCCCCTCTGCGCACCATGCCGGGAAACCCCTCCAGCCCCCTGGCCCAGATCTCCGCCAGGGAGAAGGACATCAGCACGATGGAGTAGCACAGCAGCACCTCCTGGAAGGTGTACCCCTTCACATGGGAAAAGCGCTGGAACATGAAGTACACGCTCAGGAACACCGTGAAGGATGCCAGGAAGCTCCCCACGAAGAGCATGAAGAAGGACTTTTTATACTGCATCTTGCTGCGCAGGATGATGGACAGGTAGCGGCCATAAAGCCGCAGCGGGCCTGTCTTTTTACTATATTCATTTTGTTTCTTATGGCTCATGCAATTTCCTCCTCATTATATCCTGTATTGGTGCAAGCCCGAAAGAATCGCTTCCCTTCCTTCACGTTTAGCCTCCCTGTATCATGAGCTTCCGCTCCGCGTTCCTGCACAGCATCCTGCCCACGGCCACCATGGCAGCCAGCCAGAATATCTGCAGGCCGATGGCCCTGTACATGGCCGCTCCCGCCAGGTCGCCGCTGTAGACGCGCAGGGGTACGTTCTGCATGGAGGCGAAGGGGAGGAGCTCCAGCACCTGTCGGATTCCCGCGGGGAAGAAGGGCAGGGGGATGTAGCCCCCTGTGAGGAAGTCCATGAGGGAGGAGCACATCCGCCGGAACCCGTCGGTGGAGACCATGTAGAGGCCGGATATGTAGATCAGCATGATATAGGCCACTGCCACCAGCACCGCCAGCGCCAGGGTCAGCAGGAAAAAAGCGAACTGCCTGACATCCGCCGGGGCGGACAGCCGGTAGGACTTTGGCAGGAATACGGCCACCAGCAGGATGGGGATGCAGCGCAGGCCCGCGCCGGACAGCCGGGAGGCAGTGCTGCGGAAGAACCACAGGTCGTAGATCCGCACGGGCCTGCACAGCTCATAGGCGATGTTCCCGCTGCGCACGGATTCCAGGATCTCCCCGTCGAAGATCCTGGCGGAGAGCATGGCGATGAAGGCCTGCTGGAACCAGATGTAGGAGCAGGTGGCCTCCATGGTCATGGGGTAGGCGGAAGGGTCGGATTCCATAAAGGCATGCATGGCCGCGATTTCCATGAAGCCCCAGAAGAATTGGGTGACCACGCCGCCAAAGGCCGCAGCTCGGTACTGCAGCCCCATCACGAGCCACATCCGGAAGTAGCTGATATATTTTTTCATGATTTCAAGACACCTTTCTATAATTATGGAAGAGGAGCATTCCATGGAAAAGGAGCATTCCATGGAAGAAGAGCATCCGTGTGCCGCAGGGCGGGCGCATGGTTCGGAAACGCTGCTCCGACACGGCGGATTCGGGTTTATATGGTAGGGGTTCAGGTGATTTCGTAGGATTTATAGAGCTGCGCCAGGGTCTCGTCCATGCTGGCATCGCCCCTCTTGATGTCCTCCAGGGTGCCGTCCATGAGAATCCGTCCCTTGCCGATCAGGATGATGCGGCTGGCCAGGGCCTCGATGTCCTGCATGTCATGGGTGGTGAGGATGACTGTGGTGCCATGCTCCTGGTTCAGCTTCTTCACGAAATCCCGCACTGCCAGCTTCGACACAGCGTCCAGCCCGATGGTGGGCTCGTCCAGGAACAGGATGCCCGGGCTGTGCAGGAGGGAGGCCGCAATCTCGCAGCGCATGCGCTGTCCCAAGGAGAGCTGCCTGGCGGGGGTGCGCAGAAGCTCTGTCAGGGCTAAGGATTCGGTTAATTCTTCGAGGTTGTTTTGGTAGACCTGGGTGGGGATGGAATAGATGTCCCTCAGCAGCTCATAGGAGTCGATGACAGGCACGTCCCACCAAAGCTGGGAGCGCTGTCCGAAGACTACGCCTATCTGCCGCACATGGTCGATGCGCCGGTACTTCTCTCCCTGGGATTTCCGGCTGCGGCCGCTCTCGTCCAGGCTCCAGAGAATCCGGCCGTCTATGGACACCTTCCCGCGGTCCGGCGTCAGTATGCCGCTTAAGATTTTGATCGTGGAGCTTTTGCCCGCTCCGTTGGGGCCGATGTAGCCCACCATCTCGCCGTCGCCGATGGTGAAGCTGATGTCCTTTAGGGCTTCGATCACCTCATACTCTCTGTGGAAGAGAGCCTTGCAGGCCGCCCCAAAGCCCGCGTTCCTTTTTGCGACTCTGTACGATTTACATACGTTCTCCATCGTAATCATTGTGCTTCCTCCTGGTAGTTATACTCTGCGGACGTTTTGTCCGCCGCCCAATGCGCGGGCTGTCCATATCTTGCCAAGTAGGTCTTTCTCTGTCGGATTTTGCCGACAGATACCTGAAAGGTAAAATATTTAGTTAGACGTGCTTTAAAACAGGAACAATAGTATAACAGATGGAATGGGGCGGGTCAAGCCTTTTGGAAAAATCCGCAAAAATATTATATCGGGCCAATCGAGCTCTATTTGCGAATTATATTCTTATGCATTACAATGGAGATTGGAATTTTAAAAAAAGTCTCTTCTATCCTAAATCCTTTTGCGAAGTCAGTTGTATATATAGTGTAAGACGTTTTACACAGAAAAGGCGGTGATACGGCATCGAAGATTTTGTACTGATTAAGAAAATCCAGGCGGGTGATACGGAAAGCTTTGACGTATTAGTCCGCAAATATTACGGCGGCATCTATGGAGATCGGAAGAGCACACGTCTGAACTCCAGTCACGCCAATATCTCGTA
>CAMTBF010000314.1 GCA_947068385.1 uncultured Lachnospiraceae bacterium | reverse complement strand
CCTTCTTTGATCGCTTTATTGGTTTGTGAAGAGATCCATAAACGTTTGACTGGCAGATGTTCTATGGGGCTTATGTCAGGACGTATATAGAGCGGGATGTGCGGGAGCTGACCCAGGTAGGGGATGAGGTAAAGTTCACGAAGTTCATGGCGGTGATGGCGGCCAGGACAGGGCAGCTCTTGAACCTGAGCGCTGTGGCAAGCGACGTGGGAATCAGCCAGCCCACAGCCGACAGATGGCTTTCCGTCCTGACGGCTTCGAACATCGTCTATCTGCTGCAGCCTTATTCCAACAATCTGGTAAAACGCGCTGTCAAGACGCCGAAGCTCTATTTTCTGGATACAGGACTTGCCGCATATCTCACAAAGTGGAACACGGTGGATGTGCTGAAGAACGGTGCCATGGCCGATGCCTTTTTTGAGAGCTTCGTGGTTTCGGAGGTGCTGAAGAGCTACTATAATCAGGGCGTGCTGGATCCTCCGCTTTATTTTTATCGGGATAAAGACCAGAGGGAGATCGACCTGCTGGTGGCGGAGGGAGACGTGCTGTATCCGCTGGAAATCAAGAAGCATGCTGACCCGAAAGCAAACGACATCACGGCTTTCGACGTGCTGGAAAGGCTGCCGGGAGTCAGGAGGGGGCCGGGCGGCGTGATTTGCACGTATGACAGGATGGTGACGCTGAAAGGGCAGGACAGGGTCATCCCGGTGGGCTATCTTTAGGGGGCTTTGCAAAGGCAGCCATCTTTCGTGGTCTTTCTGTCATGAAAACTTTACATCGCATAGCGCAGAACAGGATGGAATCTTTCTCTCGGATATGCTATGATAAAAGCCTGAAACAAGCTGGAGGATATGGATTCAAAGACGGCGATGCAAAAGCCGGATAGGGGAGCGGGAATGGATTCTGGAAAAGCGGGTAAAAGATTCTGGGCGGCGCTGTTCATCTTCAGCCTCATGGGCCAGGTGGCCTGGGTGGTGGAGAACATGTACTTTAATGTCTTCCTCTACAAGATGTTCCACGCCTCGGCGGCGGACATCTCCCTGATGGTGGGGGCCAGCTCCGTGGCGGCTACGGTGACCACTATTTTGGTGGGGGCTTTCACGGACTATGTGGGGAAGCGCAAGGTCTTCATCTGCGGGGGATATCTGGCCTGGGGCGTGTCCATTCTGGCTTTCGCGCTTCTGCGCGTGGATTTCCTGACGCCCCTGGCGGGGAGCGCCCTGCAGGCTGCTTCCCTGGGCATCACGCTGGTGATTGTCCTGGACTGCGTGATGACTTTCCTGGGCTCCTCGGCCAATGACGCCTGCTTCAATGCCTGGATGACGGACTGGGGCGACACCGGCAATCGTGGGAAGATTGAGGGCATCAATTCCATGATGCCTTTGGTGGCCATTCTGGTGGTGTTCGGCGGGTTCTCCGCCTTCGACCTGGACAGGGCGGAGAGCTGGACGGCCATCTACCTGATCGTGGGCGCTGCGGTGATGGGCATCGGAGGCTTGGGATTCTTTCTGATTGAAGAAAAGCAGGGGATAAAGCCGCAGACGAAGCGTGTGGCGGAGCAGCAGACAGGGCCAAAACCGCATGCTGAGCCTGAGACAAAGCAAAAGACAAGGCCGAAGACAGAGAGGGAAAGAACCCCCGGGGGAGCTCCAGGAGAGGGGAGGCAGGGCTACTGGGCGAATGTCTCCTACAGCTTCCGTCTGTCCGTTCTGCGGGAGAATCCGCTGCTGTACGCGGTGATAGGGGCTTTCGCGGTGTTCGGCATCTCCATCAATATCTTCATGCCCTACCTGATACTGTATTATGAAAAGACATTAGGCATGGCTAACTACGTGATGGTCATGGCTCCGGCCATTGTGCTGGCGGCTGTGGTCACGGCGTTTTATGGGAGGCTCTATGACCTGCTGGGGTTCCGGTCTTCGGTTGTGCCCTCCATATTGCTCTTGATGGCGGGATATGTGCTGCTGTATTTCGGGCGGGCTGTGGGGATTGTCTTCCTCGGCTCCCTCTTGATGATGACGGGGTATCTGACGGGCATGGCGGTGTTCGGGGCCATGATCCGGAGCAACATTCCGGGACAGCGGGCGGGCCAGTTCCAGGGCATCCGGATCATCGGGCAGGTGCTGATACCGGGCATCCTGGGGCCTGCCATCGGGGCTTTCGTGCTGCGGGACGCGGACACAATCGTGAATTCGGACGGCACTACGTCCTTTTTGCCGAACCAGAATATCTTTGTGGCGGCATTGCTGGCGGCGGTGGCCACTTTGGCTGCGCTGGGCCTGATTTTTCGGATGATGCGCAGGGGGCATCACAGACTGGTGAGCCAGTGCGGAGAGCGGCTTCTCGAAAGCATAGACGCGGGGAAAGCGGGGACTGGCTTGCCGGAGGCCGGGGCGGCATCCCTGGGGAAAAGCACTGAGATGCTAAGCGCCGCCAGGCAGAGGGATGGAGCAGAGGCAGGCATGGGGGCGCGGAAAGCGCCCGGACTGTGGGATGAGGGCAGGGTGATACCAGAAAACCAGCCGGAGCAGGTGGATAAGGCTACATCCGGGCCACATAACTTGCAGACTGTGGATATGTATACAGGAGGCTCTGAGGTGCCCGGCCGGGTCTGGGATGCCTACCCCCGGCCCCAGATGCGCAGGGAAAAGTGGATGAGCCTCAACGGAAAATGGCAGCTGAACGGACAGGAGATTCTGGTGCCGTTCCCGCCCCAGGCGCTGCTGTCGGGATACCGGGGGCGCATGGGCACAAGGCTGGAATATGCCAGGAGCTTCACCCTGCCGGAGGGCTTCCGGTTCGGAAAGGGGAAGGGCGGGCGCATCCTGCTGCACTTCGGGGCCGTTGACCAGGTGGCGGAGGTCTTCCTGAACGGGCGGTTTGTGGGCAGGCATGAGGGCGGCTATCTGCCTTTTTGGTTCGATGTGACGGAATATCTGGCAGACGACGAGAAGGGGGAGAACCTGCTGTGCGTGAAGGCGGAGGACGCCCTGTCGTCGCGGTATCCTTACGGAAAGCAGCGGAAGGCCCGTGGCGGCATGTGGTACACGCCGGTGAGCGGCATCTGGCAGAGCGTGTGGCTGGAGCCGGTGCCGGAAAGCTATATTGAAAGGCTGGATGTGACGGCAGAAACGCGGAAAGTGCGGATAGCTGTGGTGAGGGGCGGAAAAACACAGGTGGTGGATGCCAAAAGCCTGGCTGGCAGCGAAAAGTCAGCTGGTGCCAGGAGGGGACAAGATGGCATAGTGGAAAAATTGTATGAGGCAGATAGGTTAGCCGGTGCGGACAGACGACTGGATCGAGCTGCCGAAAGCAGGACGATGACGGGAGAAAGCGGGCAAAGCTGTGAGGACGCAGTGGGCAGCCGCTCGGCAGAAGAAGCTTGCCGTCTGTCCGTCACCATAAAGCTCCATGACGGTAGCTTCCATACGGTGCGCGCGCAGGGCGATGCAGTGGAGATTGACCTGTCCAAAATCCCTCTGGATGATGGGACATTATATCAGCCCTTACTATGGACGACAGAACGCCCTTATATATACGACATGACGGTGAAAATGGGAGAGGACAGGGTATCCTCTTATTTCGGACTCAGAACCATTGCCATAGAGCAGAGGGACGGCATCCCGAGAGTCTGCCTGAACGGGGAGCCCGTATTCCTCCATGGTGTCCTGGATCAGGGATATTTCTGTGACGGAATCTATCTCCCAGCGCAGGCAGCGGAGTATGAGCGGGACATCCTACGCATGAAAGAACTGGGACTGAACCTGCTGCGCAAGCATATCAAAATCGAGCCGGAATGCTTCTACTATTACTGCGACCTCCATGGCATGCTGGTGATGCAGGACATGGTGAACAGCGGCCGCTATTCCTGGATTGGGGACACGGCCCTGCCCACCGTGGGGCTGAACCTGAAAGGCGCTGTCGGGCTGGGCAGCAGGCGGCGGAAAGAATTTTTCAGACTGCACATGGCGGACACCATCAGACATCTGCACAACCACCCCAGCGTCATCGCCTACACCATCTTCAACGAGGGCTGGGGGCAGTTCGACAGCGATGCCATGTACCGGGAGGCAAAAGGCCTGGACGGCACCAGGCTCTACGATGCCACATCGGGGTGGTTCCCGGGGAAAGAGAGCGATTTCGACAGCCAGCATATCTATTTCAAGCGCCTGTCAGTTCCCGAAAACCCTGACAAGCCCGTACTGGTGTCGGAATGCGGCGGCTATTCCTACCGGGTGCCGGGGCATTTCTACGCGAAATACGCCAGCTTCGGCTACGGCGAATGCGCGGACGGGCAGGAGTTGACGGAGCGGATTCGGAGGCTGTACGAAGAGACCATCCTTCCGGCGATTTCCAAGGGGCTCTGCGGCTGCATCTACACCCAGCTTTCCGATGTGGAGGACGAAGTCAACGGCCTGTACACCTATGACAGGAAAGTCTGCAAGGTGGAAGGGAAAGCCATGCGGGAAATCCGGCGGAGACTGGACGCGGCGGTTGGGCGGAGGACCCGGACAACAAGTTGATTCATAACTGAGTGGACAGATAGCCAAATGGGAAATAATAGACCTTGAAGAGATAGACATATAATGATATAATATGTCTACAGAAACGAACGGAGGTATATGTATGCTGGCATTGCAGGAAACAATCAGGCCATCGGCAGACTTGAGGAACCATTACAATGAAATATCAAAACAGTGCAGGGAAGACAATGAGATAGTAATCATTACGGTTTTATCGCAGGCGGAACATCATGTGCAGGAAAATATTTCCAAAGA
>CAMTBF010000313.1 GCA_947068385.1 uncultured Lachnospiraceae bacterium | reverse complement strand
TTTATCATATTCTCTCCATTCCGCCCCGGTGTCTGTCTTATCCAGGAGAACACAGCGCTGGGGGCTTTCAGGAAATAGAAGCGTATCCCAAAGCCAGTTAGCATGGCTTTCTTGTGTTCCATGGCGGATTTTTGGTACAGCTCATTGATGATTGGCTGCTGGCGATAGATCCGGTTGTCCATTCCCGATACCTTGTAGCCCTGGCTGATTCTGTTCTCTTTCAGAAACATCGCGCTGACATCGTTGAGGTAGGTAGACCATATTCTGTTGCCCCGCAGCCCACTGAGGAACCCTCCGGCCACGGATGCGATCAGCGCTGCCAGGAGGATCAGGCTCAGCCACTGGAAAGGGGCCGCCGCCATCAGGGAGAACATTTCCGTGAACAGGACGGCGGAGAATGCCAGGTTCACCAGGCTGTCCATCATCAGCAGCAGCATAGTCCTCATACGGATGACCCCATATTCATTGATGTGCTTGTTTTCGTCTATCTTCCTCCGGATCTGGCGGATGTCCGGATTCTCTATCTTGTCGTAGTCAAGCCCCAAAGCCTTTCGGTAAAAGGCTTCCGCCTCATGGTTCTCCAGGACCTCCAGGGCAGTCTCCACCTGTCTGTCCAGGATGGCCGCTATGGACCTGATCAATAGGATGCCCGCCAGGGCGGCCGCCACCAGGAGGTACAGCTCCCGCTTTCCCATGCCGCTGTAGAGCGCGTCCACGATTTTCGCGGTCATCCAGAGGCTGAAGAAAAAAGAGGCGTTCTTGAAGATGGTCTGCAGGACGCAGAGGGGGAAGTATTTCGGATTGTATCCGTTGTATTGCCGCAATGCCCTTAAGGTCGTATTCTCTTTCTTCATGATATTAATCTCCTATTCCAGTCCCGTCTCTGCGCCGGACTGATAATATTTGCTCTGTACGCCGAACATATAGGCGTAGCTGCCATTCCGCTCCATCAGCTCCTCATGGGAGCCCACCTCCTTGATCACGCCGTCCTCCAGCAGCACGATCCGGTCGCAGAAGCGGGTGGAGGCGAAGCGGTGGGAGATGTAGACGGAGGTCTTCCCCTGGGTCAGGTTCTGGTACTGCAGGTACAGATTGTTCTCCGCAATGGGGTCTAAAGCGGCAGTGGGCTCGTCCAGCACCAATATGGAGCCGTCCTTGTAGATGGCCCGGGCCAGCATGAGCTTCTGCATCTCCCCACCGGAGAAGTCAATCCCGTCGTCATAAATCCCTTTCATGAGATGGGTGTCCATCCCTCCGGGCAGGCTTTGTATTTTTTCATAAATGCCAGCTGATTTCATGGCCCTGACAGCGTCTTCCCTGGCCCCGGGCCGCCCTAAGTCCGCGCTTGCCACGAACTCGAACAGGGTGAAGGCCATCGGGTGGATCTCCTGGAAGACCGCGGAGATCAGGGAATAATATTCCTCGATATTATACTCCTCTATCCGCCTGCCGTTCACCAGGATCTCGCCCTTTGTGGGCCGGAAGAGCCCGCAGATCAGCTTCACAAGGGTGGTCTTGCCGGCGCCGTTCATGCCCACCAGGGCCAGCCGCTCCCCCTGGCCTATGATGAGGTTGATGCCCTTCAGCGTGTCCTGCTCGGCCCCGTCATAGCGGTACCACACATCCTTTAGCTCGATGGTCACAGGTCCGGTGGGGAGCTTGCAGCCCGCCCCGTGGTTGAATCTGTCCGGATAGTCGTAGAACTCCCGGTAGTAGCCGATTTTCTCCGCCCGGGTATTGAGCTTCGCTATGTCCCCGATGATGCTTTCGAAGAAGCCGCCCAGGCTTAGGAGCATGTTGAAGTAGAACACGAATTCCCCCACGCTGATGCCGCCCTCCAGCAGGAAGCCGATGAGGACGAAGTAGGCGGCCCCGTTCTTCACCAGGTCCATCAGCCAGTACAGGAGCCTGGCCAAAAGCTCCCGAAGGCTGCAGCGCCGGTTCCAAGCCAGGATTACGTCCTGATAGTCGCGCATCATCTGTTCCAGCCAGCCCTCCAGGCCGTAGAGCTTGATGTCCTTTGCCAGGGAGAAGTCGCCGGAGAGATTTTTCAGATAGTCCCGTTTCCGGATATCCTTTTCCCATTTATGCTTGTTCTTCTCATAGTATGCCGGGCGCCATCTGGAAGTGAAGTAGGAGATGAAAGACACCACGGCTATCACTGCCACCAGCGCCGGATTCAGCACGGTGAGCAGGGACACATAGGCCGCGATGGCCGTCAGGTGATAGATGCCATCGGACAGCTCCCGCCAGAAGAACTCCAGGGCGCAACCCCCGGTGACGGCATCTCCCCAGGCGTATCCCGCAATCTCCTTAAAATCCTGTTGAAACGTATTTTCGAAGTCCATCTCATAATTCTTGCGGGCGCCCATTTCCGTCTGGTAGACATTGGTAGGATAATAGATTCTTCCCTGCCTCCTGGCACTTATGAAGTCCTGCAGGAGCTGCAGCAGGATGTTCAGGCCGATGAAGACAGCGCAGATGAAGAAAAGCTGCCGGAAAGCTGTCCCTGCGCTGATCTGGTCGATCAGATGCCCGGGAAAGTAGTCCGCCACCAGAGACCGGAGCACCTCCGGCAGGAAAGCGGCGAAGATAAGGAACACGAACCCTCTGTCCAGCTTCCACATCTTCTTTATGGCGAAGCAGTAGCAGCCAATCCGGGAGTATCTCCTCTTTTGCCGCGATTTCTTTTTCTGTCTTTTTTCGTTGGAATTCTTTTCTTCCATATATGGTTCCTCCTCCGCTGGAATATCTTTGCATGAATCATAGCATATGGACATAAAAAAAGCGTGGTTTGATACCAAATGTAGAAAATTTGATGTAAACTGCACGCTGCCGTTCTCTGTGATCTTTTGTTTTTCCGTTTGCGTCCTGTGGGAAACCGGGAGGACGCTGCCCCGGGCGGGCGCCCAAAGGAGTCGAAAGAAGCCCCTGAAAGCCCCCAAACCCCGGGAAACCCTATTGGGGCAGCAGCACCTCCGTGGAAAAGGCTTCCTCCTCGGAGGCCCTGGTAATGTGCCCGCCCAGCTTCTTCACGATGGCATCCACCCTTTGAAGCCCCAGGCCCCGGCCCGGGCCTCTGGTGGTATGGAAACTGCTCTTTTTCGCCCCTCCTGCGGTATTGGTCAGGGCGAGATACAGGAAATTGCCTTTCATTTCCATGTAGATGCGGATCAGCCGCCTCTGTGGGGGCAGCTCCATGCAGGCCTCCATGGCATTGTCCAGGAGGTTGCCCATGATGGTGCATAAGTCCAGCTCTGGCGTGGTGAGCTGCACCGGGATGCGCACGTCCGCTTTGACCTGGATCTGCCGCTCCCCGGCCAGGGACAGCTTGCTGTTCAGGACGGCGTCCGCCGCCCGGTTGCCGGTTCGGACTATCGTCTCCACTTGGGTCAGGTCTTCGTCCAGCATGTCCAGGTACTGCCGGATCTCCTCCAGCTCCCCGTGGGCCGCATGTACTTTCATGGCCTGGATGTGGTGCCTGTAGTCGTGCCGCCAGCCCCGCATCTTGCCGTACATGTTCTCCACCTCGGCATAGTATTTCTGCAGCAGCTCCTGCTCGAAGAGGGCCACTTTTCTTGCAATCAATTTGTCAAATAACATTACTTTCTCCTTGTGCCATGCCCCGCTGCTTTCCGTAGACGGCTGGCCTGAACAGGGCTTTTTGAGCGGAAACGCCGCGTTACAGAAACTTTGCCAGCGCGGCGTAGACCTCTCCATACATTCCTCTGCTCATGGGAACCAGGTCGCCGCCTGTCATGGTGATGTCCGAGCGGGTGATCTTCCTGATATGGTTCAGGTTCACCACGAAAGAGCGGTGCACCTTGAAGAAGGTCTCGTCCAGCTGCTCCGAGAACTTGCCCAGGGACATGCGCATCCGGTGGATGCCCTCCAGCGTATGGACGGCCACATAGACATTTTTCGACTCAATATAGATAATATCGGCCAGGGACACCTTTACGCTGCCCTCCCTGTCCGCCACCAGGACGCAGCGCTGTCGGCTGGCCAGATTGTCTACAGCCCTGTCCAGCACCGGGCACAGCTTGTCCCCGTCCACAGGCTTCAGCAGATAGTGGAGGGCGGATACGTCGAAGCCGTCGCTGAAATATTCGTAATATCCCGTGATGAATACGATCTGCAGGGCCTTGTTCTCCTGCCGGATCCGTTTGGCCAGCTCCACGCCGCTCATTTCCGGCATCTCTACGTCCAGCAGCAGGATGTCGAAGTCCTTTTCCTCGTCATAGTCGAAGAGGAAGGCCTTTGCCGTGGCATATTGGCGGATCTGGGCCAGATGCCGCATCCGCCCGGCCCAGGCCGCGGCGATTCCGGCCAGGAATTCCCTCTGCTTGGCATCGTCGTCGCAGATGGCTATTTTCAGCTTCATGGATTGGACTCCCTTTTCTGTACTGGTTTTTATCATTGCAGTTCTATAGTAGCATATCTGCTTTGAAATGGCTATGATTTGTTATATTAATACTCATTAAAAAAATCGAACAAATGTTCTAAAAGCCCTTGCAAACCTGTGCGGAGCATGTTATACTTTTGGTAAGGCCACAGTCCAGAGCTTTTGATATATGGGAGGTAATGAATGGCAAAAAATAAAGTTATCGTGGTACAGGACATTCATATTACTGTTACGGAAGAAAACTTTAACGATTATATCTGTATAACTGATATTGCAAAAGCGAAGGTTGGCGAATCAAGAGGGGCTGACGTTTTAAAAAACTGGATGAGGACGGCATGGATTGCGGGAATTGAGTATAAGCGAATGAACGAAAAAGC
>CAMTBF010000312.1 GCA_947068385.1 uncultured Lachnospiraceae bacterium | reverse complement strand
CAGGGTTGTTTCACGAAGAAAAATCTGACATAGGAAAAAAGCCATTTTGTCGAGGGTTATGGGTAGTATACAAATAGTCCATAACCCTCGACACTTTTGCCGTGTAGAGGTATAATGTCTATATAGTATAGGTATATGCCACCTATGCAGAAAGGAGGGACTATGCCAGCTACAGGAAAAGTATATCCAGACTGGGTACAGGCACACAGGACACGGGGAACCACTGTCAAGAAGAAAGGCGACACCTATTACCTTTACAGGCGCACATCCCGGCGCGTCCCTGGAAAGAAGTATCCGCAGCCGGTGGACACCTATATAGGAGTCATTACCCCGGACGGAGTGGTGGAAAGCGGAAAGAAAAAAGTATCGCTTGCCGGGATCGAGGTGAAGGAGTACGGCTTTTCCAGGGCCATATGGGAGCTGTGTCCGGAGGGCTGGAAGAGGCCTTTGGGGGATGACTGGGAGGACGTGCTCTCGATCATCATCAGGAAATGGTCGCCTGAGACCTACCTGACGAAAGAACGTACCATAAAGGAAGAGGGATGCTACCATTACCAGTTTGCGGCACAGGCGTCCTCCCTGAGCAGGAGGATCTATAAGGAACATGGGACAGGCGTGTCAAAGCTGCAGGGACTGAAAAACATCTATATGGTGTACCTTGAAAAGGAAAGGGTAGTGTCAAAAGTCAGCCCGGAGCAGGAACAGCTCCTGGGGAGCCTGGGCGTGGACATAAGCATGTGCTGAAGAGGCGTTCCGGACGAAGCCGCTGGTGGAGCGCATGAGGGCAGTGCCGGATCCAAGGTGCGGCCGGAAGACAAAGCATGACCATGCGGAAGTGCTGGTATGCCTAGTGGCCGGATTCCTGGCCGGGAGGACCACCATACGCAGGATCCTGAAATGGTGCAGAAGGAACTTGGCCGAGCTGCGCAGGCATATCCCATTGAAGAACGGCATCGCGTCCCCATCAACGGTATGCAGGATGCTGTCCGGGATCGACGAGGAGCTGTTCGCCCTGGAGTTCATGGAATGGGCTGGGGAGATTGCCAGCACGAAGGGGACGCACCTGGCCATCGACGGGAAGGCCCTGAGGGCAGCCATGGAGAAGGTCAAGGACTTCCGGG
Source organism: uncultured Lachnospiraceae bacterium (assembly GCA_947068385.1). Lineage (GTDB taxonomy): Bacteria > Bacillota > Clostridia > Lachnospirales > Lachnospiraceae > Acetatifactor. The sequence goes on along the minus strand of CAMTBF010000312.1, from coordinate 3,671 downwards.
CGCCGATGGTGATGAACGCGCTGGACGTGGCAACGGGCCTGGTGGTGGCGCAGATGCCGCTGAAGGACAAGGACTGTGAGATTACGGCGATACCACAGCTGCTGGGGCTCCTGGACATCAAGGGGAGCACAGTGACGACGGACGCGGTGGGGACCCAGACGGAGGTCATGGAACAGATCCTGCGCCAGGAGGGGCATTTCGTGCTGATGGTGAAGAAGAACCAGCCCCAGTCATATGGGGAGATCACAAAGTATCTGGGCGAGCTGTCGGAAGACCGCAGAAAGATGAAAGAGGACAAGGGCTACAGGCCAAGGCATCCGGAAATGCAGGAGAAATACGAGGAGGTCTGCTACCATGAGAGGAACCGGGACAGGATGGAGCACCGGTGGTACGGCGTATGCACGGAAGGCAGCATCCTGACAAGGACGCAGAAGGAATGGCCGTTCATAAGGACGGTGGGCCGTGCCAGGCAGGTACGGATACCATTGGAAAGGGATTCGGACGGGAACGACATAACGCCGGACGTGGAGACGTTCCTGGCGAAAGGATCGAGGAGGAGCCCGAAGCCGTCCATGGACGGGGAGGCCGGAAAGGACATACAGGAGACAGGCATGATCTCAGACCTGCTGCTGACAGCCGAAAGGATGGGAAAGATAAAGAGGGCACACTGGGCAGTGGAGAACCGTCTGCACCATGTGCTGGACGACAGCTTCCGGGAAGACAGGTCACCGGCAAAAAAATCAAAGAACAATCTTGCCTTGTTGAGGAAATTTGCCTACAACATCCTCCGGCTGGCCATGCTGGCAGGGGAATGTTCGCAGATCATGACAGAGGCTATGGATGATTTCCATGATACTCCGGCCCTGATGAGGAAATATGTCTTCAGCGGAATCAAAAGCTTCTACTAAATATGGCTGACACAGAAGTCTTCGAAAAAGCGCAGGAGGAGACAAGGGGGATATTCTGCGCTTTTTTGCGGGATAGAAGAGCCAGAAGCAGGGAGATACTATAAAAACATCTTAGAGACAAAGCGAACGGTGTCCATTCATAAAATAAGACTACGGTCTTGACTTTGTGAAACAACCCTGCGTTTCCAGTCAAACCCTCTTGACAAAGCCTGTCGAAATGCAGTATATTTAGTTCGACATAGATTGACCGCATTGTTGGTCTGACATCTCCAGGCGATGAAATCGAAAGCTCAGGTATGGCGAAGCGGCTGTATCTGGGTTTTTCTTTTCTCCATGGCAATAGAATCCTGCTTGGAGCATGGGTACCATTGTCTCTGGGAATCCATCCGCTCTGGGCATTCATGACCTGGACATACATCTACGGAAGCGAGGAAAGGACATCATGACCTTAAGAGAATTGCCAATCGGAAAATGGGCCACCATCCAGGCTGTGGGCGGCGAGGGCGCGCTGCGGCAGCACTTCCTGGACATGGGCGTCATTCCGGGCACGGATATATTGTTGATAAAATACGCCCCCCTGGGGGATCCCATGGAATTCATGATCCACGGCTATGAGCTGACCCTGCGGGTGGCCGATGCCGAGAAGATCACGATTGAAAATGTCCGGGACGATGCGCCAAAAGCACCTGCGCCGGATTCCCAGGCGGAGCGGAAGCGGATCGAGCATCCGGGCCTGGGCGAGGGCGGCAAGTACCATGTGAAAGCCACGGAGAATCCCCTGCCGGACGAGGAGCAGCTGACCTTTGCCCTGGCCGGGAACCAGAACTGCGGCAAGACCACCCTCTTCAACCAGCTCACGGGCTCCAACCAGCATGTGGGCAATTTCCCCGGCGTCACCGTGGACCGCAAGGACGGCTCCATCAAGGGCCACAGCAACACCCTGATCACAGACCTGCCAGGCATCTATTCCATGTCCCCCTACTCCAGCGAGGAGATCGTCACCAGGCAGTTCATCATGCGGGAACATCCAAAGGGCATCATCAATATCGTGGACGCCTCTAATATAGAAAGGAACCTGTATCTGACCATGCAGCTCATGGAGCTGGACATCCCCATGGTGCTGGCCCTGAACATGATGGATGAGGTCCGGGGCAACGGCGGCTCCATCCAGATCAACGAGATGGAAGACATGCTGGGCATCCCAGTGGTGCCCATCTCCGCGGCGAAGAACGAGGGCATCGACGAGCTGGTGAACCATGCCCTCCATGTGGCGAAGTACCAGGAGCGCCCCGGCAGGATTGATTTCTGCAAGGAAGACCAGAATGGCGGGGCCGTGCACAGATGCCTCCACGCCATCATGCACCTGATCGAGGATCACGCCAGGCGGGCCGACATCCCCGTGCGCTTCGCCGCCGGCAAGCTCACCGAGGGCGACCCCCGCATCCTGAACGCCCTGGGGTTGGATCAGAATGAAAAGGAGATGCTGGAGCACATCATCTGCCAGATGGAGACGGAGAGCGGCATGGACCGGGCCGCTGCCATCGCCGACATGCGCTTCTCCTTCATCCGGGAGGTCTGCGACGCCACTGTGGTCAAGCCCCGGGAGAGCAAGGAGCATGCCAGGAGCGCAAGGGCGGACAGGATATTGACGGGAAAATACACTGCCATCCCTGCTTTCATCGGCATCATGGGCATGGTGTTCTGGCTGACCTTCAACGTGATAGGAGCCTGGCTCCAGGAGCTGATGGCCATGGGGGTGGATGCCCTGGCGGGAATCACGGATTCCGCCCTGAAAGCGGCCAATGTGAACGAGGTGCTCCAGTCGCTGATTATAGACGGCATTGTGGGCGGCGTGGGCAGCGTGTTGAGCTTTCTGCCCATTATCGTGATCCTGTTCCTCTTCCTGTCCCTGCTGGAGGACAGCGGCTACATCGCCAGGGTGGCCTTTGTGATGGACAAGCTTCTGCGCAAAATCGGCCTGTCAGGCCGCAGCATCGTGCCCATGCTGATCGGTTTCGGCTGCACGGTGCCGGGAGTGATGGCCACCAGGACGCTGCCCTCGGAGCGGGACCGGAAGATGACCATCCTGCTGACGCCTTTCATGAGCTGCTCGGCCAAGCTCCCCATCTACGGCTTCTTTGCGGCGGCCTTCTTTCCGGGGCGGGGGGCCCTGGTGATGATCGGGCTGTACGTGCTGGGCATCGTGATGGGGATCCTGATGGCTTTTCTGATGAAAGGGACGGCTTTCAAGGGGGAGGCCGTGCCCTTCGTCATGGAGCTGCCCAATTACCGGCTCCCCGGGGCGAAGAACGTAGGGCGGCTGCTCTGGGACAAGGCAAAGGATTTCCTCCAGAGGGCCTTCACCGTCATCTTCGTGGCCACCATCGTCATCTGGTTCCTGCAGACCTTTGACTTCCACCTGAACATCGTGGCGGACTCCCAGGACAGCATGCTGGCCGCGGCAGCGGGTGTCATCGCGCCTGCCTTGAAGCCCCTGGGCTTCGGGGACTGGCGGATGTCCACGGCTTTGATCACGGGGTTCATGGCCAAGGAGAGCGTGGTCTCTACCTTGAACGTGCTGTTCGGGACGGCCGAGAGGCTGTTCGCCATCCTCACGCCCCTGGCCGCCGCAAGCCTGTTGGTGTTCTGTCTCCTCTACACCCCCTGCGTGGCCGCCATCGCCGCCATCAAGCGGGAAATGGGCTGGAGATGGGCTGTGGGGGTGGTCGCAGGACAGTGCGCCATTGCGTGGGTCGCGGCATT
>CAMTBF010000311.1 GCA_947068385.1 uncultured Lachnospiraceae bacterium | reverse complement strand
GGCCATAGCCAGGCGGCATGTCTTTCCCTGCTACTTCGGCTCCGCGCTGCATATGAAGGGCCTGGAGGAGCTGCTGGACGGCATCCGCCGCTTTGCGCTGTGCCCGGAATATCCCGAAGAATTCAGCGCAAGAGTGTATAAGATTTCCAGGGACGTCGCCGGGAACCGGCTGACCCACCTGAAGGTCACAGGGGGCGTGCTGCGGGTGAAGATGCCTGTGAGCAATGCGGGCAGCGCGGGAGCGGAGTCGGAGGTCTGGGAGGAGAAGGTGAACCAGCTGCGGATATACGGCGGCGCCCAGTATGAGGCGGTGGAGGCCGTGGAAGCGGGGGGGATCTGTGCCGTGACGGGCCTGGATAAGACCTTCGCCGGACAGGGCCTGGGACGGGAGGGCAGGAATGAGCTGCCGATTTTGGTGCCGGTGCTGACCTATGGGCTGGTGCTGCCGGAGGGCAGCGATGCGGTGAAGGTGCTGGGGCAGCTGCGGAAGCTGGAGGAGGAAGAGCCCCAGCTCCATGTGGTCTGGCAGAGGGCAGTGGGGAGCGCGTCGGAAATCCATGTGCAGGTCATGGGAGAGGTGCAGATAGAAGTCCTGAAAAGGCTGATTTCGGAACGGTTCGGTCTGGACGTGGAATTCACGGACGGGCAGATCCTTTATAAGGAGACCATTGCCGGGGCCGTGGAGGGCATCGGGCATTTCGAGCCTCTGCGCCATTATGCGGAGGTGCACCTGCTGCTGGAACCGGGGGAGCCGGGCAGCGGCCTGCAGTTTGCCAGCGCCTGCAGCGAGGACGTGCTGGACAGGAACTGGCAGCGACTGGTTCTGACCCATCTGGAGGAGCGCACCCATCCGGGGGTGCTGACGGGCTCGCCTGTTACGGATATGAGGATCACGCTGCTGACGGGCCGCGCCCACATCAAGCACACCGAGGGCGGAGACTTCAGGCAGGCCACTTACAGGGCGCTGCGCCAGGGCCTGATGCAGAGCGAGAGCGTGCTCCTGGAGCCTGTGATGGCCTTCACCCTGGAGGTGCCGGCGGGGCAGATGGGCAGGGCCATGTCCGATATCCAGAGGATGTGCGGGCGGTTTGACGCGCCGGAGACGGACGGGGAGTACGCCGTCCTGAAAGGCAGTGCTCCCGCATCCACCATCAGGAGCTACCAGAGCGAGGTGAATGCCTATACAAGGGGGCTGGGGAGATTCAGCTGCAGCCTGCAGGGATATGAGCCCTGCCATGACACGGAGCAGGTGATGGAGCAGTTCGGCTATGACCCGGAGGCGGATGTGGAGAATCCGGCCTCCTCGGTATTCTGCGCCCATGGCGCGGGGTTCGTGGTGCCCTGGGATCAGGTGCCGGCGTATGCCCATGTGGAGAGCGGGTGGCAGGGAGAGGCCGTGGATAGTGCGGCGGAAGGGGACGGGGAGTCTGGCGCGGGAGCCGATGGCCGGCAATCTGTCGGCGACGGAAGACCAGGCGTGGCAGCAGGCAGGAGGAGAGCGGCAGACGACAGGAGAGAATCCGCATCCGATTATATCACGCAGGAGGAAATCGAGGAAATCTTCACCCGCACTTATGGGAAAAGCAACAGGGACTATACGCCTTACCGTTACCATCAGCAGAATACCGGCTGGGCGGCACCGAAGGATGGCGGAGCATCGGAGGCAGAGAGGACTACCGAGGCTGGGCATCAGTCGCCTGTCCGGTGGGACGAGGTGAAGAAGGAGGAATACCTCCTGGTGGACGGCTACAACATCATCTTCGCCTGGGAGGATCTCCACGCCTTGGCAGAGGTGAACATTGACAGCGCAAGAGACCGGCTGATGGATGTCTGCAGCAATTATCAGGGATTCGCGGGATGCACGCTGATTTTGGTCTTTGATGCCTACAAGGTAAAGGGGAACACGGGCTCCGTGCAGAAGTACCACAATATCTATGTAGTCTACACCAAGGAGGCGGAGACTGCGGATCAGTATATCGAGAAGACCGTGCATGAAATCGGCAGGAAGCACAGGGTCACCGTGGCCACATCGGACAGGCTGGAGCAGATGATCATCTGGGGGGACGGCGCGGTGCGGCTGTCCGCGGCCGGGTTCCGGGAGGCTGTGGAGGAGGCTTCCGCACAGGTGCGGGAGCATGTCCGGCGTCAGGAGACGGCGCGGAATCGGCCTTTTGAGGGGCTGGAGCTGTAGGGTTTTGCCGGGTGGCTGCCCCGGGTTCTAAAAATTCATAGACGAGAATTCCTTTGGTGGGGATATAAAAAGTTCGCCTTACTTGCTTGTAAGGCGAACTTTTATTACTTTTTACATCTTAAACCTTATATTCTGATAATGCAAGCCCAAAATAATTTTTGGTGATATTGATGCTTTTCTGGTTTCTCTGTCATTTATTTTAGGACAGATTGCCTTGAAATTAAGATTGTTTTTATTTGGGAAGAGAAATGACTTTTGAATCTGGCTCCAAAAAAGTTCGCCTTACAAGCAAGTAAGGCGAACCTTCCGGAAAAAGCGCAGGCCGCTGAGCCAGTGCGGAAAGGATATTGCGACCCGTTAAGGGAGGTGGGCGGAATGGAGCAGTATGAAAGGATGTGCGAGATGGGATGCCTCACCAGACAGGATCTGGAGGAGATAGCAGGTTCCAGGCAGGCCCTTCCAACCCTCTTGGTGGACTACCAGAGAAAAGGCATCATCGACCGGATACGCCGCAACCTCTACGCAGTCCTGGACATAGAGTCGGAGCGGCCGATACTGTCCCGCTACCAGATTGGCAGCAGGCTGTTCCCCGATGCGTGCATCTCCCATCACAGCGCATTCGAAGCCCTCGGATATGCGGACAAGCCGTCCAATGACGTCTATGTGGTGACGAAGAGCAGATTTACGGATTTCAAGTATAATGGAGTCTTCTACCGCCATGTGGACAAGCGGACGGAGGTCAGCGCGGAACGGGTGGACGGAGCCAGGGTCACCACCCTGGAGCAGACCATTGTGGACAGCATCCATAATTTTGAGAAGATAGCCGGACTGGAGGAGGTGGTGCGCTGCATCCTCCGGGCACCGAGGCCGGATGCGGAGAAGCTGCTGCTGTGCCTGGCGCGGTATGGGAATGGGTTCCTGTATCAGAAGTGCGGGTATGTATTGGAGCAGCTGCAGGAGTATGTAGATTTGCCGAAGTCTTTCTACCGGGAATGCCGGGAGCATTGTCCCAGCACGGTGCGGTATATGGCGAAAGATGCTGGGGGATTGGTTTATAGCAGGGGATGGGGGATTTATGCGCCGGAGTTGAGGGGCGCGGAGGCCAGCAAATAACCTGGGATGTCGGAGCCAGAAGGAAGAGGGGAAATGGTTTTGGGATGGAAGAGTCTGTGACGGCATAGTTAGAGCGCTTAGAAGGAGGCCGGAACCATGCAGAAAAAGAGGAAACTGTGCCTTGTGGGGTCATCAGGGGGACACCTGACGCATCTATATATGCTGAAGCCTTTCTGGCAAGCGGAAGAGCGGTTCTGGATTACCTTTGACAAGGAGGATGCCAGGAGCCTGCTGAAGGGGGAGACTCTGTATCCCTGTTATTATCCTACAAACCGTAACTTGAAGAACCTGGTTCGCAATTCTGTCCTGGCATGGAAGATTCTGAGGAGGGAACGGCCTGATTTGATTATATCCTCCGGCGCGGCGGTGGCGGTTCCGTTTTTCTACCTGGGGAAGCTGTTCGGGGCCAAGCTGGTGTACATAGAGGTATTCGACCGGATTGACAAGCCTACCATGACGGGGAGGATGGTCTATCCCATTGTGGACAGGTTCATCGTCCAGTGGGAGGAGATGAAGAAGGTTTATCCTAAGGCGGTTAATTTGGGGAGCATTTTTTAGCTGATTGATATGGAATGTATTGAGGATATAGAAGAGAGATTAGGATTTCAGGTACAGCGCAGATGATTTTCGTGACGGTGGGGACGCATGAGCAGCAGTTCGATAGATTGGTGAAAGAGGTGGACAGGCTGCGGAAGAATGGGGATATTGAAGAGGAAGTCATAGCCCAGATTGGGTTTTGCACATATGAGCCGGTAAGCTGCCAGTGGAGCAGGTTCTATCCTTACCGGGAGATGTGCGAATATGTGGATGCAGCCAGGATTGTGGTTACCCATGGAGGGCCTTCAAGCTTTCTGGCTCCGCTGCAGAGGGGGAAGGTGCCGATTGTGGTGCCACGGCAGAAGCGGTTCGGGGAGCATGTGAATGACCATCAGGTGGAGTTTTGCAGGGCGGTTAAGGAACGGATGGGGAATATTATTTTGGTGGAGGATGTGGAGGAGTTGTTTCGCGTAATTGATAGCTATGAGGAATGTCATAGAGGATGGAAGACAAAAATGGCAGACAACAATCAAGCTTTTAATAAGCAGTTGGGAATAATTGTCAGGGAATTGGGAGTGTAAATAGTGAATGATGGAAGATTATGAGAGAATTGCTCAATTGATAAATAATAATTTCAGGGTGACATATTTAATAAAGCTAGGATTGGACAAATTTTTAGCTACTCTACCAAGAATTTGATGTGGCCATTGACTTTAAAACGAAAAATGTAAAATAAGGTAAGTATAGTGGGAAGGGATACAATGTTCCGGCGATAAGAAATAGTTTTATGTAGAATAGAACTGTATAGAGGAACAGGAATGAACAAAATACTAATTATTATCACTACAGAATTTGAGTCAACTGGTGGACTTACAACGGTGATGATGAACTATTATAGAGCAATGGATAGCTTAGATGGTTTAGATGGAATAGATGAGGTAGAAGAATTAAAATAA
>CAMTBF010000310.1 GCA_947068385.1 uncultured Lachnospiraceae bacterium | reverse complement strand
GACAAGAGGGGACAGTGAAGGAGAAGAGCAGTGAAAGAGCAGGACAGTGAAGGGTACAGCTTCTATCTGGGGCTGGAGAACCAGGACTCGATCAACCTGATTTTTCCATGGAGGCTCATGGAGATGGACAGCCTGGAGTATGGGGCTGGGATCGAGCGGATACAGGATAAGAACCGTGCAGACAATGTGGCATATACGGCGGACGATGACTTCCTGTATGCGTACTTGAAAAGCGACAGGTTAGTGCCGATTTTGAATCTTACCTTGTACTGGGGGAGAAAGCGTTGGAAGCAGCCATTGTCTCTGGAGGATATGGTAGATATGAAGCTGCTGCCGGGACGGTTGAAGAAGCTGTTTCTGGACTATCGTATACATCTGATTCACATGAGGTATATTCCTGACGAGGCGCTACAGAAGATGGATTCGGATTTGAAATACGTCCTGGGCATCATGAAGCGCACTGGATCAAAGCAGAGGTACGAAAGATACATATGGGAAAACAGGGAATACTTCAGCAGGATACCGAAGAGTGCACTGGATGTCATCGATGCATGCACGAATATAAAAGGATTGACGGAACATGCGCGATTTGAGGTAAATGAGGAAGGCGAGGAGGTGGCAGATATGTGTCAGGCGTTGAAGGAGATTGTGAGGGATGCGGAAAAGAAAGGGATGCGGAAGGGCAGAAAACAGGGACAAAAGCGAGGAGAAAAGCGAGGAGAAAAGCGAGGAGAAAAGCATCTTGGATTGTTGATGGACAGGCTGTTATCGGAAGGAAGGACAGAGGACGCGCGCCTTGCCGCGGTGGATGAGTCGGAGAGGCATAGGCTTTATAGGGAGTGTGGCATTTTAACCGGCTGAAGGGCCGGAGATTGATTCTTTATAACATTTTATTGATATTTATGCGCGAATCAGTTATTATATTTAGAAAATAACCAGCGGCGCCAGCCGCGTGTCAGGAAAGGGAGATGGACATGGAACTACATATCACATGTATCCCCGGCGACGGCATCGGGCCGGAAATCGTCAGGGAAGCTAAGAAGGTTCTGGAGAAGATAGCCGCTGTATACGGCCATAAGATGGTATTCGAGGACATCCTCGTGGGAGGGGCATCCATCGATGTGCATGGCGTTCCTCTGACGGAGGAGGCTGTGGCGAAAGCCAAGGCTGCGGACGCGGTGCTCATGGGCTCCATCGGGGGAGATACCACGAAATCCCCCTGGTACAAGCTGCCTCCCAACCTTCGTCCGGAGGCAGGGCTTCTGGCCATCCGCAAGGCCCTGAACCTGTTCGCGAACCTGCGCCCGGCAGTGCTTTATGACGAGCTGGCAGGGGCATGCCCTCTGAAGGAGGAGATCAGCAAAGCAGGGTTCGATATGCTGATCATGCGGGAGCTTACCGGCGGGCTGTACTTCGGGGAACGCAAGACCGTGGAAGAGAACGGGGTGCGAAAGGCCATCGATACCCTGACTTATGACGAGAACGAAATCCGGCGCATCGCCATCAAGGGCTTCGACATCGCCATGAAGCGCCGCAGGAAAGTCACCAGCGTGGACAAGGCCAATGTGCTGGACTCCTCCAGGCTGTGGAGGAAGGTGGTGGAGGAGGTGGCCGCGGATTATCCCGAGGTGAAGCTGGAGCATATGCTGGTGGACAACTGTGCCATGCAGCTGGTGAAGGACCCGGCCCAGTTCGATGTGATACTGACGGAGAACATGTTCGGCGACATCCTCTCCGATGAGGCCAGCATGGTCACAGGTTCCATCGGGATGCTGGCCAGCGCCAGCTTAAACGACAGCAAATTCGGCCTCTACGAGCCCAGCCACGGCTCCGCGCCGGACATCGCGGGACAGGACATTGCGAATCCCATCGCCACGGTGCTCAGCGCCGCCATGATGCTGCGCTACAGCTTCGACCTGGATAAAGAGGCAGATGCAATAGAGGCAGCGGTAAAGCAGGTGCTGAAGGACGGATACCGTACCGGGGACATTTATTCCCAGGGCTGCGAGAAGGTCGGCTGTACCAGAATGGGCGATTTGCTGGCGGAGAGGATACGGTAGATGCAGGAGAAGCCCTGGAGGCAGCTCTGGAGAAATATGAGGCGCGTTTTTCCACAGGAGACGGAATCGGTTCGGAAACCACAGATGGAATACCAAATCAGGAGGGACTAATATGAGGAGTGACTCAGTAAAGACGGGCACCGCGCAGGCGCCCCACAGAAGCTTGTTCAATGCGCTTGGGTATACGGAGGAGGAGCGGAGGCGGCCGCTGATCGGAATCGTCTGTTCCTACAATGAAATCGTGCCGGGACATATGAACCTGGACAAGATAGCGGAGGCCGTGAAGATGGGCGTGGCCATGGCGGGGGGGACTCCCATCATGTTCCCGGCCATCGCGGTGTGCGACGGCATCGCCATGGGGCATGTGGGCATGAAGTATTCCCTGGTGACAAGGGACCTGATTGCGGACAGCACGGAGTGCATGGCCCTGGCCCATGGATTTGACGGCCTGGTCTGCATCCCCAACTGCGACAAGAACGTGCCGGGCCTTTTGATGGCGGCGGCCAGGGTGAACATCCCCACCATTTTCGTGTCAGGCGGCCCCATGATGGCCGGACGCATCCATGGCCAGAAGAAGAGCCTGTCTTCCATGTTCGAGGCTGTTGGCAGCGTGGCCGCGGGAACCATGACCATGGAGGAGCTGTGCGAGTATGAGGAGAAGGTATGCCCGACCTGCGGCTCCTGCTCCGGCATGTATACGGCCAATTCCATGAACTGCCTGACGGAGGCCATCGGCATGGGCCTGAAGGGCAACGGCACCGTGCCTGCGGTGTATTCCGAGCGCATCCGCCTGGCCAAGCACGCGGGCATGAAGATCATGGAGCTGGTGGAAAAGGACATCAAGCCCCGTGACATCATGACCGAAAAAGCGTTCATGAATGCCCTCACCGTGGACATGGCCCTGGGCTGCTCCACCAATTCCATGCTCCATCTCCCTGCCATCGCCAAGGAGGCAGGGGTGGATCTGAACCTGGACATCGCAAACGAGCTGTCCGCAAAGACGCCGAATCTGTGCCATCTGGCCCCGGCAGGCCCCACTTATATGGAAGACCTGAACGAGGCAGGCGGCGTGTACGCGGTGATGAACGAGCTGACGAAGAAGAATCTGCTGAATCTGGACTGCATGACCGTGAACGGCACTCCCATCGGCGAGAACATCAAGAACTGCAGGAACCTGAATCCGGAGGTCATCCGCCCGGTGGAGAATCCCTATTCCGAGACCGGCGGCATCGCCATCCTGAAGGGCAACCTGGCCCCGGACAGCGGCGTGGTGAAGCGCTCGGCGGTGGTTCCCGAGATGCTGGTGCATCAGGGGCCGGCCAGGGTCTTCGACTGCGAGGAGGATGCCATCGATGCCATCAAGGGCGGCAGGATCGTGGCGGGAGACGTGGTGGTCATCCGCTATGAGGGCCCGAAGGGTGGCCCCGGCATGCGCGAGATGCTCAATCCTACCTCCGCCATCGCGGGCATGGGACTTGGCTCCAGTGTAGCCCTGATTACGGACGGACGCTTCTCCGGCGCGTCCAGAGGGGCATCCATCGGCCATGTATCCCCCGAAGCGGCAGTGGGGGGCCCTATCGCTCTGGTGGAGGAGGGTGACATCATCAGCATCAACATCCCGGAGAACAAGCTGGACGTGCTGGTATCCGATGAAGTCATGGCCGAGAGGCGCGCAAGATGGCAGCCTAAGGAGCCGGAAATAACCACGGGGTATCTTTCCAGATACAGAGAGCTGGTGACAAGTGGCAATCGCGGTGCGGTCCTGGAGTTCCCGGCGAGGTGAAAGACATTGGAGCGGCAGTATACTAGGGTAGACAATATCAGACAGTATGTGGACAATATGCTGAACAGTCTCACAGATATGGATAGGCGGCGGGCAGGATTTGTCCATTTATACGGCGTGGGGCAGGCGGGAGCGCTGATTGCCCTGCACCGTGGACATGACCGGGAATATGCGGAATTGGCGCAGATTGCAGGAATGCTTCATGATTTTTCGGCTTACAGGGACGGCGTAAGGGAAAACCATGCCGGAAGAAGCAGCGTGGAAGCGGAAGGGATTCTGACGGATGCTGGCTATTTTACAGCGGAGGAGATAGGGCTTATCTGCCATGCGATTGAAAAGCACAGCGACAAGGAGCAAACGGACGCCGAATTCGACGAAATACTGAAAGATGCCGATGAGATGCAGCACTGGCTGCGCAACCCCATGGAAGAGTATTGCTTCAGGAAAGACAGAACGCAGAGGCTGGCCCGGGAGTTTGGACTTCTGTAGTCTGTGCCCATGGCCAGAAACATTTGCCGGACAGAGAAAAAGTCGGCCGGCGGTTTCCCGAGCGTAAGGAATTGTCTACAAATAACTGCTACAAGTATAAAGCTGTTTTCCTTGTATTTCCCGGATTTAGCCTAAAGAAATCATAGCAGTTATTTTCCGACAGTTCCTAAGGGAATACAGCGGATAGGTATAGAACGGAGGATTTTATATGCAGTTAACAGGTTCAGAGATCGTTGTGGAATGTTTGAAGGAGCAGGGCGTGGACACTGTCTTCGGCTACCCCGGAGGCACCATCCTGAACATATATGACACCCTTTACAAACACAGCGATGAAATCAGACATATACTTACATCCCACGAGCAGGGCGCGGCCCACGCGGCGGACGGCTATGCCAGGGCCACGGGCAGGGTGGGCGTATGCCTGGCCACCAGCGGCCCGGGAGCCACCAACCTGGTGACGGGCATCGCCACGGCCTA
>CAMTBF010000309.1 GCA_947068385.1 uncultured Lachnospiraceae bacterium | reverse complement strand
TCGTGGCTTATTCCTTTGAAAATGACATTGATCTGGATGATTGGATTGTGGATTACCGCAGATTTTCTTTGAAGAGGGAAAGGGAATGCGTCCGGGGGGATTCCGCCATCTGTTTGAACTGATTCAGAAGCACAGGGCTTTTTTCTGCACATATATGGACGCCCTGGGCAAAATGGATCTGACGTATGACAGGCTGCCGGCGGAGCTGAAGGACAATATCGACAGGATTATGCCGGTCATGGGGTATGCTTCCAGAGAGGAGCTGCTCTATCACCAGACCTTTTTCACGGAGGGGCTGTCGGCGGTCATCCGCAGATGGATCAGAAGGGGCTGCCAGGAGAGCCCGGAGGAGATGGAGCGGATTGTTGTGGCGGAATACAGGCCGAACAGGGAGCTTTTTCAGTAAGGGCTGAATCGGCCAGGTGGCGGGAAGCCTTATGCCGCACAGCCGGGGAAATCGGATTTGTGATAGTTTCCGTCGGATTTCTTATTTTCCGGAGGGGACAAAACGGATAGAATAAAGACAGAAGAACGGAAACTGAGATTTCAGGCTGGCGAGGAGGTAAATGTCATGAGTGGCAAAAAAGTGATCTATGATGCGAAAAAGGATGCTTATTATGGAAAGCCCTACATTGATGCGGACGAGATGAGGCAGCGCGACATGCCGGACGGGAGCAGGAAGCCCTTCCGCTATGTACATGGGGGATTTGAGGGCACCAGGGCGAAATTCGTGTTCTGTTTTCCTGTGAAGGAGGATTTCAGGGGGCGGTTCTATCAGTATCTGTGCCCGTTCCCGGGGCCGGACGAGGAGGTTGCCTCCCTGGGAAGGAGCGGCGAGGACGACACCATCGCCTTCTGCCTGCAGAACGGCGCTTACTTTATCGAGACCAATATGGAGTCCGCCGCAGCCTTCGGAGGCCATCCGGAACCTCATAAAATCTGGAAATCCAGCGCGGCGGCAGCGGAGTATTCCCGCCAGGTGGCCCGGGAGTATTACGGCTGCGGCAGGCCCTACGGCTATGTCTTCGGCGGCAGCGGGGGAGGCTACAAGACCATTGCCTGCATCGAGAACACCAACGCCTGGGACGGGGCCTGCCCTTTCGTCATAGGGTCGCCATATTCCCTGCCTAATACCATCACGCTCCACGTACAGGGGATGAGGACGCTGCGCCATGCGGTGGGGAAGATCGTGGATGCCCTGGATGCCGGGGGCAGCGGGGATATGTATGAGGGCCTGACGGAGGATGAGGCGAAGATGCTGAGGGAGATTACCCTCATGGGCTTCCCGCCCAGGGCCTGGTTCATGGAGGCGGCGGGACGCTGGGACGACGGTTCCCTGCCTGTGCTGATGCCCGGAATCAGGCAGAAGGACCCTCAGTATTTCAGGGATTTCTGGGAGAAGCCCGGCTATCTGGGCACGGAGCCGGGCAGCAACGCCCTCCGGGACAGGCTGCAGTTTAGGAGCCGTGTGGTGAGCGTCCATCTGCCGGGAGAGAAGGCGGAGGAGACCGGAGAATATTCCAACGGCGTGGATACCGCCTGGAAGAAATCCCTGGTGGACGGGGGCGGCGCCTGGATTGAGCTGGAGGAGATCCCCCAGGGGGAGGATCTGTATCTGAAGGGGGTCAACATCGGCTTCGAGACCGGCGGGGCGGCAGGAAAGAATATGCTTTTGGGGGATATCAGGGGCAACTGCATCACCATCGGCATGTGCTATGGCATGGATGACATGGAATCGGTACTGAAGTCCATCCGTCCCGGGGATGTGGTGACATTGGACAATTCCGATTACATAGCGGTCCAGTCCTATTACCGCCACCAGGTTCCGCCGGATGCAGCCTTCCACGCATGGGACCAGTTCCGTAAGGCGGACGGCACCCCTGCCATCCCTCAGAGGGACGACATCATGGGGCCCGGCTTCTGCGGCACGGGTACGGTCCAGGAGGGAACCATCCAGGGCAAGGTAATCCTGACCCAGTCCCTGATGGACGAGTCCACCTGCCCCTGGTGCGGCGACTGGTACAGGAACCAGGTGCGCAGGGCCAAGGGAAACGAGGATGATTTCCGGATCTACTATTACGACAGGTGCCTCCACGGGGATGTGTCCGCTCTGGATACGGATATGATCGTAAACTATCTGGGCGGGCTCAAGCAGGCCCTGCTGGATATCAGCGACTGGGTGGAGCGGGGCATAGAGCCCAGGCAGTCCTCTGTGTATGAAATGGAGGGCGGCTGCGTCCATATCGCGGAGACGGCGAAGGAGAGGAAAGGACTACAGCCCGTAATCACCTTGGCCGCCAACGGCGGGGCATGCGCCCATGTGAAGGTGGGAGAAGCCGTGACCCTGGAAGCCACGGCCCAGGTGCCCCAGGGCGCAGGGATAGTGGCGGAAATCGAATTCTCCTTCTCCGACCCCATGTTCGGCACCTACGCGAAGAAGATAGAAAGCGGGGACAGCATGGCCTTTCTGGCGCAGGGACGTTCCGAGAGGGTGGAAGGGGCGTTGGAGACCTACGTCACGGAGGAGGGCCTGCAGGCGGGCAGGGCCGTGGTGCAGACTTCCTATGACAGGCCCGGCACCTACTTTGCGACGGCTTCCGTAAAGAGCCAGAGGAACGGGGACAGGGGAGATGTCTTCACCCAGGTGCGCAATCTGGCCAGGGCCAGGGTGATCGTGGAGGAATAACAAACTTAAGCATGAAAGTCTGAGACAGCAGGCTTATTGTCCCCCTGCAGGGATTATTGTCTGCCAGGAGGGCGACAATGCATACAAGACGACTTTTTCCGTATTTGGTTTTCGGTATGCGGAAGTGGAAACGGATCTCATCCTGAAGCCTGAAAATGTAACGGCCATTGCCGTGTACTCTGATTTGGAGCAGACAGGATACTTTGAGAGCTCCAATGAATTGCTGAATCGTTTCGTGGATGCGGTCGTCTGGTCGGCGAAAGGCAATTCCCTGGACATCCCCACGGACTGCCCCACCAGGGAGCGCCATGGCTGGACGGGGGACGCCCAGATTTTCTTCGAGTCTGCCAATTATCTCTTTGACTATGCCGCCTTCTCCAAAAAGTATCTGCGGGATGTGTTCGACTGGCAGAAAAAGGATGGCAGGCTTCCCCAGATCGCGCCCTACGGGGGAACTGACTTCTATATGTGGACCATGAACGGCAGTGTGGGCTGGTCCGATGTTGGGATACTGAACCCCTATCGTTTCTGGAAAATGTACGGGGACAGGAGGATTCTGACGGAATACTATGACCGTATGAAGCGTTATGCGCAATTCATGATGAGATGCTGCGGGAAGTCGGGTTTTATGGCAAGGCCTCTGGGCCTGAAGGGAGAGGCAGGGAAATATGCCGTGAACACCGGGCAGTCCTACGGCGAGTGGGCGGAACCGGCGGATGTGCATCCCAATGACTGGAAGGATATGGCCGCGCCGCATCCGGAAGTGTCCACCGCTTATACGTCCCATGTGCTGGGATGCATGGCGGAAATAGCCCAGGAGCTTAGGCATGGTGAAGACGCCGCTGTATTCAGAAGATACAGTGAGGGATGCAGGAAAGCATATCAGGAAATGGCTGAAACGGCAGGGTATTCCCTGGATACAGACCGGCAGGCGCGGCTCGTCCGTCCCCTGGCCTTTGCTTTGCTGGACGGAGAGCAGACTGCTTACGCAAGGGAGCAGCTGCTCAGGGCCCTTGAGAATTACGGCTGGTGCCTGGGGACGGGATTCCTGTCCACGCCGCTGATTCTGGAGGTATTGGCAGAGTTTGACCTTGAGGCGGCCTACCGTCTGCTGGAAAACGAGGAAATGCCGGGCTGGCTGTTCATGCCGAAGAACGGCGCCACCACCGTATGGGAATCCTGGGAAGGGCCCTGCGCCCAGGGCGGCATCGCTTCGCTGAACCATTATTCCAAGGGGGCTGTCTGCGCGTGGCTGTTTCAGACCATGTGCGGTATCCGCATGGACGGGGAGAACCGGTTCGTCATTGCCCCGCGGCCGGGAGGCAGTTTTACCTATGCCGGCGCGGAATACAGAAGCATATATGGTATGGTCAGGAGCGGATGGAGACGGGAGAAGGGAAAAACTGTGTATACAGTGACGGTTCCGGCCAATTGCGAAGCGGAGCTTCGTATTCCGGGCCGAATGCCGGAGACGGTAGATGCGGGAGATTATGTGCTGACGGTTTAGGTCAGGCGAGACCCGAATATTCTGCTCTTTCATTCCGCAGGGGGTTGAGTGTAATCTGCCCCATAGTTTTCGGATAGAACAGCTTTCGGATAGGAGTTGCTGCTGTTTTTTGAAAACAGATATTGCAGGGAGAGCCTGTGTTGTAGTAAAATAACGAAAGACTTTGGAAGAACATTGGGTAAAATAATCAGGAGGAGCACTGCGCATATGGAGAAAAACAGAAAAGCAGAAGAGGAAGGCAGGGAAATGGTTTCTTTTGAGCCTGAAAAGCTGGCCTGGGTCAATGAACCGGCCGAGTATGTGATTGGCGGCAGTGAGATCAGGATCCGGACGGAACCCGGCACAGACTTGTGGCAGAGGACATATTATCATTTCCGGAATGACAACGCCCCTGTACTGCAGATGGAGACAGAAGAGAAGTATTTCAGCTTTGTAGTAAAGACGGACTTTGCAGACAGCCACCACAGGTTTGACCAGTGCGGCATAGTGATGTACCTGGACAGTGAAAACTGGCTGAAGGCTTCCGTGGAATATGAAACCGGGGAATACCAGCATCTGGGGAGCGTGGAGAGTAACGCGGAGAGTGTGCTGTTGATTCTGTTCTGTATCATGGTGGTGT
>CAMTBF010000308.1 GCA_947068385.1 uncultured Lachnospiraceae bacterium | reverse complement strand
GGCGGGGTCGGGGGAGAATACTTTGCCTTTGGCTCAGTTGAATTTCCAGTCGCAGTTTGGGACGAATTATAATTTGGCTTTTGCTTCTTATCTGCTTTCGTTGATTCCTATTCTGATTTTCTATATGATTTGTCAGAAGCAGATTTTGAATG
Organism: uncultured Lachnospiraceae bacterium; assembly: GCA_947068385.1. GTDB lineage: Bacteria > Bacillota > Clostridia > Lachnospirales > Lachnospiraceae > Acetatifactor. Next base: position 4,669 of record CAMTBF010000308.1, on the reverse strand, counting down.
GGGTTACTAATGGGGCTGTGAAGTAGGATTTGGGTTCTATGTGAGGGGGTTGGGGCAGTCAGCTATCCTTTGGGGGGCTGGCTGCTTTTGTAGGTGGGGGTGGCACCTGCCGCCTGGATTTTCGCTATATTGCCGCTATATTTGACGGGGGATTTTCGTTATATTTTATGTTTTCGTGGTGTTGAAAGGGGGAGGGGAATGGGGTATAATGTTGAGATGAACAGGTGGCATGTCAACTTGGGATTCTATGTGCGGGGGCGTAGGAAGTTAGGGTATTATGTTGTCTTTTGGGGACGTGGCTGTTGAGAGTATGGGAAAGGGTTGGTGGTGATTGGTTATGGGTATTGTTTATGAGAGGCAGGGGCAGGGGGAGCATGTTTTTACTTTGCATACGGAGCACACGACTTATCAGATGAAGGTGGATGGGCATGGGTATCTTCTGCATCTTTATTATGGGGGGAGGGTGTCCGGGTGTTTGGACTATCTTCTGACTTATTATGACAGGGGGTTTTCGGGGAATCCGGCGGCGGCTGGGTTGGATCGGACTTATTCTTTGGACACTTTGCCGCAGGAGTATCCGGCGCTGGGGACGGGGGATTTCCGGAGCAGCGCTTTGGCGGTTTGTAATGGGGACGGGTCTCAGTGTTGTGATTTGAGGTATGTGGGGCATGAGGTACGGAAGGGGAAGTATGGGCTGAAGGGGCTTCCGGCGGTTTATGCGGATCAGGAGGAGGCTGAGACTCTGGAGGTTCGGCTGAGGGATTCGGTGAGCGGGGTAGAGGTGGCGCTTTTGTATGGGGTGCTGGAGGGGGAGGATATCATTACCCGGAGCGCTGTGATCAGAAACGGCGCAGGGACGGGCATTATGGTGGAGAAGGCGCTGTCGGGATGTCTGGACTTTGTGGCGGGGGAGTATGATTTGATCGGTTTCTATGGGCGGCATGCCATGGAGCGGAATGTGCAGAGGACGGCGATCAGGCATGGGAATCAGGTGATCGGGAGCCGCAGGGGGACTTCCAGCCATCAGTATAATCCGGCGGTGATCGTGGCGGAGAAGGGGGCCGGGGAGGACGGCGGTTCCTGTTTTGGGATGATGTTCGTGTACAGCGGGAATTTCATGTGTGAGGCGGAGCGGGATCAGTTCGGGCAGACCAGGGTGATGATGGGGCTGCAGAGCGAGTATTTCCGGTATCCGCTGGAGCCTGGGGAGGAGCTGGTGCTGCCGGAGGTGATCCTGGGGCATACGGATCAGGGGCTGGGGAAGCTTTCCCGGATGTTCCATGGGGTGATCAGGAAGCATATCTGCAGGGGGAGGTATGCCAGGGAGACAAGGCCTGTGCTGTTGAACAGCTGGGAGGCGGCGTATTTTGATTTCGATGCGGATACTATCGTGGGGCTGGCGGAGAGCGCGGCGCAGCTTGGCATCGACATGGTGGTCATGGACGACGGGTGGTTCGGGAAGCGGGAGGACGACAACAGCGGGCTGGGGGACTGGCAGGTGAACGAGAGGAAGCTGGGCTGTACCCTGGGGGAGATGATAGAGCGGGTCAACGGATGTGGGGTGAAGTTCGGCATCTGGGTGGAGCCGGAGATGGTGTCGGAGGACAGCGACCTGTACCGGGAGCATCCGGACTGGGCGCTGAAGATTCCGGGCCGGGAGCCTGTCCGGGGCAGGAATCAGCTGGTGCTGGATTTTTCCAGGGAGGATGTGAGGGAGTTCATATTCGACAGGATCTGTTCGGTGCTGGAGCAGGGGAATATCGAGTATCTGAAGTGGGATATGAACCGGAGCATCGCGGATGTGTATTCGGCCCGCAGCGTGCAGGGGAAGGTGACCTATGATTACATGGTGGGTCTGTACGATTTCCTGGAGAAGCTGACGGCGAAGTATCCGGATCTCCTGATAGAGGGCTGCAGCGGCGGAGGCGGCAGGTTCGATGCGGGGATGCTGTATTATACGCCCCAGATCTGGTGCAGCGACAATACGGATGCTGTGGACAGGCTGCGCATCCAGTACGGGACATCCTTCCTGTATCCGATTTCCGCGGTGGGCTCCCATGTGTCGGCGGTGCCGAACCACCAGACCGGGCGGGTGACCAGCCTCCAGACCAGGGGGGTGGTGGCCATGGCGGGGACGTTCGGCTATGAGCTGGATCCCGGGAAGCTGAGCGACCGGGAGAAGGAAGAGGTGAAGGAGCAGGTGGCCCGGTTCAAGGGGTACGAGGAGCTGGTCCGGGAGGGGGATTATTACCGCCTGTCGGATCCTTTCCGGGATGCTTTCGGGGCCTGGATGTTCGTGTCCCAGGATGGGAAGCGGGCTTTGGTGAACGTGGTGATGCTGGAGGTTCATGGGAACATGCCGGTGAGCTATGTCAGGCTGAAGGGTTTGAAGCCGCAGGGGCTATATGAGGACACGGAGAGCCACAGGCAATATTCCGGGGCGGCGCTGATGAACGCCGGGATTCCCATGCCGCTTCGGATGGGGGAGTATCTGGCTTATCAGGTGGAGCTGAATGAGGTATAGCTTTCCTGAAAGGCTGATATAGGCTTGGAAGCCGATGAGTATGAGCCGGGAATCTGGAGTGCAGGTTCCCGGTTCTTTTCATGCGCAGGCCCTCACACAAAGGGCTATGGCGCTTGAAATATGCCGCAAAGCGCACGGGCCGCGGGGCAAGGGGGAGCTTTCCGCGGCTCGATTGATATGGAGCCGGGATGTCCATCTTTTGCAGAAGGCTCCCCGCACAGCAGGAATTGGATATAGACAGAGCGCGCTGCCTGTGAGATAATAAACTCACTTTATGAATTGGTACCGGAGTGCGCTGGTGGAGAGCACGGACAGGTAGGCGGACAAGCGGCGGATAAGCGTCGGCGAAGCCGGGGCAGGGAAGCTGGCGTGTTGGGCAGGGAAGCTGGCGCGTGCCAGGAACAGGAGGAGCGAGTCTATGGACAAGAAACTGGAGCTGTACTATGAAAAGCCTGCGGGCAGATGGGAGGAGACGATCTGCCTTGGAAACGGCAGGCTGGGGGCCATGGTGTGGGGCGGCCCCGGGGAGGAGAAGCTGGGCCTGAACGAGGACAGCCTCTGGAGCGGCTATGAGAGGGACCGGACGAACCCGGAGGCCTTCGAGAGCCTGCAGGAGGCCCGGCGGCTGATATTCCAGTGCAAGACCGCGGAGGCGGAGGAGCTGATCCGGGGGCGGATGCTGGGAGAGTACGGCGAGTCCTATCTTCCCCTGGGGAACCTGAATATCGTATACCGGAACCTGGAGAGCGGGGAAAAGGACGGCTTCATAGCGGAGAATTACCGCAGGAGCCTGGATCTGGGGGAGGCGGTGGCGTATGTGGACTTTGACGCGGAGGGAGTCCACTACAGCCGGGAGATGTTCGCCAGCTATCCGGGGCAGGCCATTTTGGTGGCCCTGGGGGCATCGGAGCCTGTGATGGATCTGGAGGTTTCCCTGGATTCCCTGTTGAAATGCCGCATGGAAGAGGCGGCCGATGGCCTGTATTTTAAGGGAAAATGCCCGGAGCATCTGGATCCCGGCTATATCCGGGAGGGAGAGGAGGCCGTCATCTGGGGGTACAGAGGGAAACGGTTTTCCGGTAAAATCAGGGTGCTGGAGGGAGACGGGGAGGTCTCCGTCTCGGACGGGATGCTTCGGATCAGAGGGTGTTCCCGGACAGTGCTTTCCATAGAAGCGGTGCGGCCTGCCGCCCTGGAGGGCATGGCCGGAGAGGGCGGCTACGATGCCATTCGGGAGGCTCATGTGCGTGACTACAGGGCAATCTTCGATAAGGTGGAGCTTTACCTGGGAGAGCAGATTGGGCAGCCTACGGACGTGCGGCTGGAGAATCTGCGGGCGGGGGGCGAGGACAATGGCCTGTTCGCTCTGTATTTCCAGTATGGGCGCTATCTGATGATCGCGTCCTCCAGGGAGGGGAGCTTCCCGGCCAATCTCCAGGGCATCTGGAGCTGGCAGTGGCAGGCGCCCTGGAGCAGCAACTGGACCACCAACATCAATCTGGAGATGAATTACTGGCCGGCTTTGAGCTGCGGGCTGGAGGAATGCATGGAGCCCTATTTTTCCTTTGTGGAAAGGCTGGCGGAGCACGGGGAGCGCACGGCTGCCGTGAACTACCGCTGCCGGGGCAGCGTCCAGCATCATAACGCGGACGCCTGGTGCGCCACCACGCCCATGGGCATCGGATACGGAGGCGAGGAGGGCGTGGACGGCAGCGTCACCTGGTCCATGTGGCCCATGGGGCTGAACTGGCTGTCCCAGGAATTCTACCATTATTATGAGTACACCGGGGATCTGGAGTTCCTGCGTCAGAAGGCCTATCCGCTGTTCCGGGCCGATGCCCTGTTTTTGGTGGACTGGCTGGTGGAGCATGAGGGGAGGTATGTCACCTGTCCTTCCACCTCCCCGGAGAACCGCTACTATACGCCGGAGGGGAAGAGCTGCTGCGTCACCTATGGCTCGGCTATGGATCTGGAGCTGACGGAGGACGTGTTCCGGCATTTCTTGGAGATATGTGAAATACTGGACATCGAGGATCCGCTGATCCCGGAGGTGGAGGAGCGCCTGTCGAAGCTGGAGCCTGTGAAGAAGGGGAGCTTCGGCCAGATTCTGGAGTGGGCCGGGGAGTACCGGGAGGTGGAGCCGGG
>CAMTBF010000307.1 GCA_947068385.1 uncultured Lachnospiraceae bacterium | reverse complement strand
GGGAAGAAATCGTTTCTGCCTGAATCCCGGAGGGTACATTCCCCGATGCCCGCATCGCGCAAAATAGCATCGAATGAAGCGAGGTTGGGGCGAATATCACGCTCCTGCGAAGCGGGAAGCAAACACTCCTGCTGTGTTTGAGTGCATGTACCGGGGAAGTTTATTGATGCGGGGAATAAAGCCGGACAGGAAATGTTGCGGGGATAAAATCAGATAAGAATAGGAAGAAAAAGATGATAAGGCAGAGTCTGAATGACAACTGGAGCGTGACGAAAGGCAGTGCGACCATAATGGATTTGTTTCAGGGGGCAGAGTCCACAGGGCGGCCGGTGACGCTGCCCCATGACGCCATGATTCTGGAGGAGCGCAGGGAGGATACGGCCAACGGGAACCAGACAGGATTTTATCCCGGGGGGTTCTACACCTATGTGAAGAACATGCATGTGCCGGAGGCCTGGCAGGGAAACCGGGTGGCGCTGGAATTTGAGGGCGTGGCGGGGATTTCCCGGGTCTATGTGAACGGAGAGTACGCCGGGGGGAGCAGCAACGGCTACCGGGGCTTTTTGGTGCCAGCAGAGCGGTTCCTGCAGTTCGGCCGGGAGAACGAAATCAAGGTGGAGGTGAACCAGCCGGAGCAGTCCAGCCGCTGGTACTCCGGCAGCGGAATCTACCGGGACGTGCATGTATGGGTGGGCGGCCCCCTGCGGATTGAGGCGGAGGGGCTTCGCATCAGTACGCCGGAGGTGGCGGAGGATGTGAGCGCCGTGCTGGTGGAGACGAAGCTGGTGAACCAGGGGCTCACCAGGCAGAAGGTGTGGATTCGCACAGAGCTGCTGGATGAAAGGGGATGCGTGGCGGGATATGACGAGGTTCCCGTGACGGCCTATGGGCAGGACAGCTTTGGGGTGAGGCAGCGCATCTGCGTGGAGAAGCCCCTGCTCTGGGACGCGGAGCATCCCCATCTGTATACCTGCCGGGTACAGGTAGTGGCGGGGGAAAAGGTGCTGGACGAGGCACGGGCGGATTTCGGCATCCGCTGTCTGTCCCTGTCCCCCTGGGCAGGGCTTCGGGTGAACGGCAGGGAGGTAAAGCTGCGGGGCACCTGCATCCACCATGACAATGGCATCATAGGGGCGGTGACGCTGAAAGCCGCGGAGGAGCGCCGCTGTCTCCAGCTGAAAGAAGCGGGGTTCAACTGCATCCGCAGCGCCCATCATCCCATGAGCCGGGCCATGCTGGAGGCCTGTGACAGGATAGGGATGTACGTGATGGACGAGCTGTGGGACATGTGGACCCGCACGAAGAACCCAAACGACTATGCCAATGCCTTTCCATTGGAGTGGGAGGAGGATGTGCGGCGGATGGTGGCAAAGGACTACAACCACCCCAGCGTGATTCTCTACAGCCTGGGAAACGAGATTCCCGAGGCCGGAACCCCCGGGGGAGCCATGTGGAACCGGCGGATCAACGGGAAGCTGAAGGAACTGGATGCCACCCGGTACACCACCAATGCGGTGAACGGGCTGCTAGCCGGAAGCGCCAGGATGGGGGAGATTCTGGCCGGGGCCATGGGCTTAAGTCCGGAGGAGCTGGCCCAGAGGATGGTCGGCGCTATGGCTGCCGGGGATTCCCAGGAGGCAGGGCAGGCCGGGGCCGATGCCTTAAACAGCATGGCGGGCATGCTGATGGGGCCGCTGGCGGACGCTGTGGCTACCAGCCCCATTCTGGGGGAGATGATGGAGGAATTTGTGTCTGCCACGGATATTGCGGGATACAATTATCTGACGGCGCTTCATGAGGAGGAGGGCAGGCGTCATCCCAACCGGGTGGTGCTGGGCACGGAGACATTCCCGGCGGATATCGTCCGTCTCTGGGAGGTGGTGAAGAACAATCCCCATGTCATCGGAGACATGACCTGGACTGGCTATGACTATCTGGGGGAAGCGGGATGCGGGATTTTCCACTATGACGGCGGGCAGAACTTCACGTCCCATTGGCCGGATCTGCTGGCCGGAATCGGCGACATCGATATCACGGGCTGCCGCAAGCCTATCAGTTATCTGCGGGAGATTGTGTACGGCCTTAGGAAAAAGCCCTATGCGGCGGTTCTGCGGATGGACAGGGATTCCCGGCATGCGGGGAAGACACCCTGGATGTGGAAGGACAATGTAGCTGGTTGGACATGGCCCGGGCAGGAGGGGAAGACGGCCAGCGTGGACGTGTATGGCATTGGCGAAGAGGCGGAGCTGTTCCTCAATGGCAGGAGCCTGGGACGTAAGGCCCTGGAGGGGTATGTGGCGGTCTTTGAGGTGCCCTATGAGCCGGGGAGGCTGACGGCGGTGAACTATGAGGGCGGGGAGAAGCTGGGAGAGTTCACTTTGGAGACAGCCGGGAGCGTCTGTGCCCTGGTGGTGGAAGCGGACAAGGAGGAGCTTGCGGCGGACGGAGCGGATTTGTGCTATATTAAGATACAGTTGACGGACGCCATGGGACGCCATAACCATCTGGAGGAGAAACAGGTCACCATCGCGGTGGAGGGAGCGGGGACGCTCCAGGGCTTCGGCAGCGCAGACCCCCAGGCCCGGGTCTCCTACCAGGCGCTGTGCCAGACCACCTATGACGGGGTTCTCCTGGCCGCAGTCCGCGCCGGGGACACGCCGGGGCAGATTACGGTTCGCTTTACGGCCCCGGGATGCGGGGAGGAGACGGTGCTGATTCAGGTGCGCCGAAGGGACTTTTGCTTTAGAGCCATCGCGCAGCGATTTATTTAGGAGGAACAGATATGAGCATACCGGAAAATTTTATGTGGGGCGCGGCCAGCGCAGCCTATCAGGTGGAGGGAGCCTACAATGAGGACGGCAGGGGAATGGGTATCTGGGATGCCCTGTCTGAGGGCCATGTGAAACACGGGGACAACGGGAACGTGGCCTGTGACCATTACCACCGCTACAAAGAGGATGTGGCAATCATGAAGCGGCTGGGGCTAAAGGCCTACCGCTTTTCCGTGAGCTGGCCCAGGATTCAGCCCCAGGAGGGCAAAAGAAACGAGAAGGGCATCCGCTTCTATCAAAACCTGGTGCAGGAGCTTCTGGATGCGGGAATCACGCCCATGTGCACCCTCTTCCACTGGAACCTACCCATGTGGCTCCACGAGAAGGGCGGCTGGCGCAATCCCAAAATCAGCGAGTATTTTGCGGAATATACCAGGATTGTAGTAGAGGCGCTGTCCCCAAAGGTTGCCTGGTGGATGACGGTGAACGAGCCCTTAAGCTTCCTCATGGCGGGATACATCGGAGGCATCCATGCGCCCTTTGAGCGGCTTGAGAACCCGGAGGACTTCCGGACAGTTTCGGGAGAGCTGACAAAGAATATGCTCCTGGCCCACGGGAGGGCAGTGGAGGCAATCCGTGCCCACGCCCTGCTGCCACCCCATGTGGGCGTGGCGCTGAATGGGGACTGCTATTTCCCCTGGGAGGAGACGCAGGAGGGCATCCGGGAGGCCAGGGAGAAGACGTTCAGCCAGGAGAGGGGCTTTACCGGAATCCGGTGGTGGGCGGACCCCATGATTCTGGGCACAGCGCCGGCAGCGCTGGCAGAGTCCATCAGCCCGGAGGAGATGGCGGTCATCTGCCAGCCTCTGGATTTTCTGGGATATAACTGTTACAATGGAGCTAACTACAACGAGCCCTGGGAGCCCGGCGCCAGGAACCCCCATGTGTATCCGGGGCAGCCCCGGACGGCCATGGGCTGGCCCATGACGCCGGATATCCTGTACTGGGCCGCCCGGTTCTTCCATGAAAGGTACGGGCTGCCCGTGTTGGTTACGGAGAATGGCATGGCCAACCTGGATTTCGTGATGAGCGACGGCAGGGTCCATGACCCCCAGAGAATCGAGTTCCTGAAAGGATACCTTAAGGGAGTGAAGCGGGCCGTGGAGGAGGGGATTCCGGTGATTGGCTATCTGTACTGGTCTATCCTGGACAATTTCGAGTGGGCGGAGGGCTATGACAAAAGGTTCGGCCTGGTCTATGTGGACTACCGCACCCAGGAGCGCACGTTGAAAGATTCGGCATTGTGGTATGCTGATGTGATTGCCGGGAATGGCAGCGGACTATAAGAAAGATTGGAGGAGAGGAAATGAAACAGATACCAGAAATCAGGATGGACAGGGGAATCCCGACACTGTATAGAAAGGATGAGCCATTCCTTGCATTTGCCGGGGAGGTGCACAATTCCAGCGCCAGCAGCCTAGCGTACATAGAGGAGCGGGTCTGGAGCAGCATTGAGGGAATGAACCTGAACACTCTGATTGTCCCGGTTTACTGGGAATTGCTTGAGGACACGGAGGGAAGCTATGACTTCACCCTGATCGACGGGATTATCGGACAGGCCAGGGAGCATGGGAAGCATTTGATTCTGCTCTGGTTCGGACTGTGGAAGAACGGCGAATCCATGTATGTGCCGGGATGGATGAAACAGGATTCCGCGAAATATTTCCGGGTGCAGAAAATCACAGGGGAGAAAATCGACACGGTGTCGCCGCTGTGCGAAGCCGCCATCGAAAAAGACGCCATGGCATTTGCCGGGCTGATGGCGCATATCAAAAAGCTGGATGAGGAGGAATCCACGGTTCTTGCGGTGCAGGTGGAAAACGAAGTGGGCCTGCTGGGAACGGAGCGGGATTACTGTCCGGAAGCCGAAAAGGCATTTCAGGAGGAGATTCCCGGCGCTCTTGCCGTAGAATATCAGGTGTGGGGAGACTGGAGAGCGGCTTTTGGAGAGAACCTGATCGTGGAAGGGATTGACTGCAGAACACTGCCTGTG
>CAMTBF010000306.1 GCA_947068385.1 uncultured Lachnospiraceae bacterium | reverse complement strand
CAGAAAAGCCCTCGCAAGAAGGGCTTCTCCGTTTTCCGCATCCATGAATTCCTCTATCTCCAGAAGATACCTCGCAACATACATCTCCGACTCCGCCAATCGCCTGGGAATTGTCGTGACAGTTCCTTACTCCGTCACCTGCAGGTGCAGCTCCTCCAATTGCTTTACGTCCACCGTGCCTGGCGCCTCGGACATGAGGCAGGAGGCGTCCTTGATCTTCGGGAACGCGATCACATCCCGGATATTGTCCGTCTGGGCCAGCAGCATCACGAACCGCTCCAGCCCGATGGCAAGGCCCGCATGAGGCGGCACGCCGTATTTGAAAGCGTCCATCAGGAAGCCGAACTGCTCATGGGCCTTCTCCTTGGTAAAGCCCAGGGCCTGGAACATCCGCTCCTGGATGTCGTCCTGGAAGATACGCACACTGCCACCGCCCAGCTCCATGCCGTTGACTACAATGTCATAAGCTTTCGCCCGCACCTTCCCGGGATCCGACTCCAGAATCTCCAGGTCCTCCTCCATGGGCATGGTGAAGGGATGGTGCATGGCCACATACCGCTCCTCCTCGTCGCTCCACTCGAACTGAGGGAACTGGGTCACCCAGAGGAAATTGTACTGGTTCGGATCCAGCATCCCCAATTGCTTCGCCAGCTCCACCCGCAGGGCCCCCAGCACGGACCAAACCAGCTTCAGCTTGTCCGCCGCAAAGAGCAGGAGATCCCCCGGCTCTCCGGCCATGGCCGCAACCAGGCTCTTCAGCTCCTCCTCGGTCATGAACTTGGCAAAGGAAGACTTGTAGCTCCCGTCCGGCAGCACCGCCAGATAGGCCAGGCCTTTCACGCCGTAGCCCTTGGCGAACTCCACCAGCGTGTCGATCTTCTTCCGGGGCATCTGGGCCTGGCCCTTCACATTGATGCCCCGCACGCTGCCTCCCGCCTCCAGCGCAGAGGTGAACACGCCGAAGCCGCAGCCCTTCACCGTTTCCGACACATCTGTCAGCTCCATGCCGAAGCGCGTGTCCGGCTTGTCGGAGCCGAAGCGGTTCATGGCCTCGTCCCAGGTCATCCGCTTCAGGGGCAGGGGCACCTCCAGGCCCACGGTCTCCTTGCACACCTTTGCCACCATCCGCTCGGTGACGTCCAGCACGTCCTCCTGGTCCACAAAGGACATCTCCAGGTCGATCTGGGTGAATTCCGGCTGCCTGTCCGCCCGCAGGTCCTCGTCCCTAAAGCACCTTGCGATCTGGAAATACCTGTCGTACCCGGAGCACATCAACAACTGCTTGAAGATCTGGGGAGACTGGGGCAGGGCGTAGAAGCACCCCTGGTGGATGCGGCTGGGCACCAGGTAGTCCCTGGCCCCCTCCGGGGTGGACTTGTTCAGGATAGGGGTCTCCACCTCCAAAAATCCCTCCTCCTCCAGGAAAGCATGGACAGCGGCCGTCATCCTGCTGCGCAGCATCAGGTTCCTCTGGAGATCCGGCCTGCGCAGATCCAGGTAACGATATTTCAGGCGAAGCTCCTCCTTGGTCCGTGAATTCTCCTCGATGGGGAAAGGCGGCGTCTCCGCCTCCGACAAAATCCTAAGGCTCTCCGCCCGGACTTCGATCTCCCCGGTGGAAAGATTCGCGTTCACCGCTCCGGCCCGCTTCTCCACTTTGCCCGTCACGGCCGCCACGAACTCGCTGCGCAGCCGCTCCGCCTTGGCGAAGTCCTCCGCCCCGCAGTCCGCCTCCTCGAAGATCACCTGCAGGATGCCCGCCCTGTCCCGGAGATCCACGAAGATGATGCCGCCCTTGTTGCGCTGCTTCTGCACCCAGCCCATGACTGTAACCTGTTCGCCTATGTTCGCCGCGCCAAGCTCCCCGCAGCGATGTGTCCTCTTCAATCCTTTCATTGACTCTGCCATTTTGTTTCCTCGTTTTCTGTCCCTCTTCTCCTGGGACATTCTTATTCTTGTGCTTTTTATATCGTTTTTTATGAAAGAAGCCATTTCTTCCATAACTTACTCTTCTTTCGAGCCGACCTGCCGGGATTTAACCGGCTGCTTCTGTCAGTTTTTCAGGGCCTCCCTGTAGAATTCCACGAACTCCTCATACCCCTCCGCCGTGAGCTGCTCCTTCTGGAACTTCTTGTTCTTGTTCATGCGGACTACCAGCACCTGCTCCCCGGCCTCTCTGGCCGCCTGGGCTTTTGCGATCACATCCGCCATGGCCTGGCCCTCCACGCCCTTCTCCACCAGGTAAGCCGTCCTTTTCGGTGCATCCGGCACCCGGAAGCCGCTCTCCGTCAAAAGCAGGACGATCCTCTCGAAGCCGATGGAGAATCCGCAGGCCGGCACGTCCTTGCCGGTGAATTTCCCCACCATCTTGTCGTATCTGCCGCCGCCTCCGCAGCTGCCCCCGAAGCCGGGTATGGCAATCTCAAAGATAGGCCCCGTGTAATAGGACATCCCCCGCACCAGCGTAGGGTCGAACACCATCCGGAAATCCGCCGTCTTCGCCGCCTCCACGCTGCCTATGATCTCACGTAGGCCTTCCACCGCCGCAGCGCCCTGGTCCTCCTGAGCCTGAACTTCCGCCAGCCGCTCCGCCACATACTGCAGGCCGTCTTCGGCCTGTTCCAGCCCACTGTACAGCTCCAGGTACTTATCCACCGTACCTACAGCGAATCCGTTCTCCAGAAGCTCCGCCTTCACGCCGTCCATGCCGATCTTGTCCATCTTGTCCAGGGTGATGAAGACGCTGTCGAAGTCTCTCTCCGTGAACCCGCTGCCTGCCGCCATGGCCTTTAAGAGCTGCCTGTCGTTGATGCGGATCTCAAAGCCCTGGAAGCCCAGCTTCCCCAAAGTGGTGGTGGTGGCCAGAATCAGCTCAATCTCCGCCAGATTGGAGGCCTCGCCGAAGATGTCGATATCGCACTGGGTAAACTGGCGGAACCTCCCCCTCTGGGGCCTGTCCGCCCGCCACACGTTCCCTATCTGCAGCGCCTTGAAAGGGGAGGGCAATTGGGCCGCGTTGTTGGAATAATACCGCACCAGGGGCACGGTCAGGTCATAGCGCAGCCCGCCGTCCACCACTTCCTCCTCCGTGGCAGCCTCCGCTATCTTCAGCTTCTCCCCCCGCTTCAGAATCTTGAAGATCAGCTTCTCATTGTCGCCCCCCTGCTTGTTGGTCAGATTGGCGATGTTCTCCACGCAGGGCGTCTCTATGGAGGCAAAGCCGTATCTTCTGTAGGTGTCCTTGATCACACCAATCACATAATCCCGTATCTGCATCTCCTCCGGGAGAATATCCCTCATGCCTGTCACAGGCTTCTTGCTAAGCGCCATGCTTTTTCTCCTTCCAAATTCCTTATCTTCTGCTTATGATATCTTTTTTGCAGGAAGCTGTCAATCCCCCGCTGCCGATGCACCGGCCTGCCTGTCCCGGCCCATTTAATCCCGCCGGAACAGATCCCTGGTGTACACCTTGTCCGCCACCCTGTCCAGGCAGGCGTCATAGCGGTTGGCGATGATGCAGTCCGACCGGCGGAAGAATTCCTCCAGGTCGTTCACCACCAGGCTGCCGAAAAAGGTGCTCCCGTCCTCCAGGGTGGGCTCGTAGATCACGATGCTCGCGCCCTTCCCCTTGATGCGCTTCATGACCCCCTGGATGGAGCTCTGGCGGAAGTTGTCGCTGTTGCTCTTCATGGTCAGGCGGTAGACGCCTACGGTCGTAGTCTTCTCATAGGAGCGGTCATAGTCCAGCCGTCCCGAATAGGAATAATACCCGGCCTTCTTCAGCACCTGATCCGCCACGAACTCCTTCCTGGTGCGGTTGGACTCCACGATGGCCTCGATCAGGTTCTCCGGGATATCGCTGTAATTGGCCAGAAGCTGCTTGGTGTCCTTGGGCAGGCAGTAGCCGCCATAGCCGAAGGAAGGGTTGTTGTAATGGTCTCCGATCCTGGGGTCAAGGCAGACCCCGTCTATGATCTGCCTGGCGTCCAGCCCCTTCACCTCCGCGTAGGTGTCCAGCTCGTTGAAGAAGCTCACCCGCAGCGCCAGGTAGGTATTGGCGAAGAGCTTCACGGCCTCCGCCTCCGTGCTTCCGGTGAGAAGGACCGGCACGTCCTCCTTCAATGCCGCTTCGGACAGCAGCCCCGCGAAGGCTTCGGCCCGGGCTCTCGTCCCTTCCTTCTCCGCATCATACCCCACGATGATCCTGGATGGATACAGATTGTCGTACAGCGCCCTGGTCTCCCGCAGGAACTCCGGGCTGAACAGGATGCGGTCCGTCCGCTTCCGGGCGTTCAATTGGGCTGTATATCCCACCGGGATGGTGGATTTTATCACCACCGTCGCCCGTTCATTGGCCTTCAGGGCCGCGTCCACCACGCTTTCCACTGCCGATGTGTCAAAGTAATTTGTCCTGCTGTCATAGTTGGTGGGAGCCGCCACCACGATGATATCCGCGCTCCGGTAGGCCTCCTCCGCGTCCAGGGTGGCCGTCAGGTGCAGCTCCCTGTCCCGCAGATACTCTTCCAGCTCCCTGTCCCTGATGGGCGAGCGCCGCTCATTGATCAGCTTCACCTTTTCAGGGAGGATGTCCACCGCCGTCACCCTATTCTCCTGCGCCAGCAGCACCGCCAGCGACAGGCCTACGTAGCCTGTTCCCACAACCGTAATGTTCATATCTGTCCGTTCCTCCTGCATTTATTCCAGTTCTATGAATGAATCCTTGTTCCCTATGGGGCAACCCACGAATAGGGTCATTATACCACAATGTCGTGTGCCATGTCTACTCTTCCTTCCGATATCCGGCCTTTCGGATTTCCTCCTGGCACTCTTCCAC
>CAMTBF010000305.1 GCA_947068385.1 uncultured Lachnospiraceae bacterium | reverse complement strand
AGAAACTGACATAAATCTAAGGATGTCTTCCAGGCAAAAATCGGTGATACAAATTGCTTGATCATAAGTATGTCAACTAATTTTCACAATTATAATTCAATCTAAACAAAATATGCAATGGAAATTTTTTCCGTTGCCGTACTGCCAAAGGCATTCGCTTTACTTTCATCTTATAGGCTTCCTGACATGTGGAGATGCGCGGCGGACCCACGTCCCGCGGCCACATTCGGATTCATCACAAGATCACAAGCTCCTTCTGGGCGGGAAGCCTTAGAACAAGGAGGAATTCAGTTGTATGAAGAAAAAATCGAAGTAGAGGATATGGAGGCGGTAAGAGGACATATGCTGGCGCGTCTGGAACAGATGCGGCGGAGCGGCGTGGAGCTGTTCGTGGACGGGCAGGAGGCCCTTCCCGACGAGGTGGTGTCGAAGGCCGTGCGGGAGAACAGCCCTTATATGGCTGACTACGTGCTGGACGCTTCGGGCATCATCGAACAGGTGCGCTTCAACAGAGTGACGCGCAGGTAGATCGGACTACCGGCGGGACGCCGCCGTCTGCTGCAGGCTGGGATTGCCTCTCATGCTGACGGCGGCGGTGTTCCCGTCCATGACGGAATAAGGGGAAGCGGGGGAACGGCCTGACGATTATGGCGATTTATGGAAAATTTGGTAATGACTTAGAGGTATAAATATGATATGATGGAAAAGTCTGTTGGGAACCATGTTTCATTCTGAGAGGAAGGTCAAGGCTGAAAATGAAAAAAAGGATAATACCGGTACTCGTAGCGCTGGCGCTGATTGTAATCGTCGCCCTGGTAGGATTCGGGGGGATGATTCTGGACAAGTATTCCTATAGCAAGGAGCTTGCGGACCTGAACGACTATTTCGGAGCCGCCGAAGGGGAGCTGGCCATCATCCTACAGGACGAGATGGTGGAGGAAAAGGCCCTGCTGCGGGACGAGGCGGTATATTTTGACATAGATACCATGAAGAGATATCTAAATGAAGGCTTTTATGTGGATCTGGGGGAGCAGAAGCTCCTGTACACCACGGCGGACGACACTGTGGCCACGGTGTTCGGGGGCAGGGAATATTCGGACAAAGGCGGCAGCCACCCCACGGAGTACGCCACCTGCCTCCTGGAGGGGGAGAAGGTCTATGTGGCGGCGGAGTATGTGAGGCTGTTCACGAACTTTTCCTACGAGAGGTTCGACAGGCATGTCCAGATGTACACCCAGTGGGGCGAGAAGCAGATGCTGGAGGTGGTGAAGGACACCCAGGTGCGCACCCTGGGCGGCATCAAGAGCCCGATTCTGCGGGAGCTGGAGAAGGGGGAGAAGGTAGAGCTGCTGAACCGGATGGAGACCTGGAGCGAGGTGAAGACCTCCGACTCCCTGATCGGCTATGTGGAGAACAAGCGCCTGGGCAATGAGTCCACGGAGGTGGAGGTGCCCGTCACGGACTATGTGCCGGCGGAATACACCTCGCTGTCCCTGCCGGGGAAGGTGAGCCTGGGCTTCCACGCCATCGGCGGGGAGGCCGGGAACGAGACGCTGGACGCCATGGTGGCGGAGGGGAAGGGCATCAACGTGATCGCGCCTACATGGTTCAGCTTAAACGACAATGAGGGGGGCTTCCGCTCCTTCGCGGACAGCGGGTATGTGGAGCGGGCCCACGGATACGGCCTCCAGGTGTGGGGGGTCTGGGACAACTTCAACTTCAAGAACGAGACGGGCACGGACATCAGCACCTACCAGGTGCTCTCCTCCACCACAAAGCGGCAGCAGCTGGCGCGGAACATGGTGGACACCTCCCTGGGGCTGGGGCTGGACGGCATCAACCTGGACTATGAGGGGCTGCCCCAGGAGTGCGGGGAGCATTACGCCCAGTTCCTGAAGGAGCTCTCGGTGCTGTGCCGGGAGAGCGGGCTTGTCCTGTCGGTGGACAGCTATGTGCCCTTCAACTTCAACAACCACTACAGGCTGGACATCCAGGGACGGGTGGCCGACTATGTGGTCATCATGGGATATGACGAGCACTGGCACGGCAGCGGGGATCCGGGGAGCGTGGCCAGCATAGGCTATGTGTCCAACGGTCTGGACAGGACGCTCCAGGAGGAGCAGGTGCCCGCGGAAAAGGTGGTGAACGCCCTGCCCTTCTATACCATACTGTGGCAGACGGAGGGGGCCAATGTGACGGATCAGTACATCACCCTGAGCAATGTGGCGGATTACCTGCAGCGGATGAACGTGCAGCCTGCCTGGGACGAGGAGACCTGCCAGAACTACGCGGAGTGGCAGAGCGGGAACGTGACCTATCAGATCTGGGTGGAGGACGCGGAATCCATCTCGGTGAAGCTCAACGTGATGAAGGCCAAGGGCATAGGCGGCGTGGCGGTGTGGCGGCTGGGCTACGGGACGGAGCAGGTGTGGGATTTGGTGAGCGCCTATGTGAATTCATGATCCGGGAGATGCGGATGCGAAAATGCTGTGCAGAATAGGCTGCACAGCATTTTTCATGGGATTTCCCGCATCCGGTCATTCCGGCCGGTCCGTTTATTTGAAGTAATTGCCCCTGCCCTCCGAGATGCCATAGGTGGCGTAATGCCTGTAGAGCGCCTTTGCGTCATAGCCGAAGGCGGCTTTCAGGTCGGCATGGTCGTCGGCATAGCGGGTATAGTCGAAGGTGTCGTAGATGGAATAGCTGCCCCGGTTCTCCGAGATGCCGAAGGTGGTGTAATGCTTGTAGAGCGCCTTTGCGTCATAGCCGAAGGCGGCCTTCAGGTCAGGGTTCTTGTCCGCGTAGCGGATATAGTTGAACTCCGATGCGCTGGTGGCCTCGCCCGTGCCCGCGCCTGTCCCCGCGCTCGCCCCTGTGACGGCATAGGCGATCCGGCCCTCCTTGATGCCATAGGTGATATAGTGCCCGTAGAGGGCGGCTGCGTTCAGCCCCAGGGCGGCCTTGACATCAGGGTAGTCGTTGGCATAGCGGACATAGTCGAAATTCTCCCTGGTCACGGTGGCGCTGGCGGGATTGGGGGCCGTGGAATATCTGCCGGCGGCCGTGGTCAGGACGCCGTCCTTGATGCCCAGGGAGCCTGCCTGGAAGCTGTAGAAATTGTAATAGGTCTTCCCCGTGGCGCGGGAGGCGGCATAGAGATGGTCCACCGTGCCGCTGCATCCGATGGTGGCAGTCATGGCATCCTGTGGATAGACATACAGCTCCCCCACATTCTTGTTGAAATTGCAGAGCACGGTATCATATACATAGGCGTTGGCCACATTGGCGTTGATGGAGCAGGCGGCGCCGTTCAGCAGGTAGCAGGCATCGATGTCTCCCGAGTAGATCACCACAAAGGAGCTGGTGCCGCTGACAGTCAGGTTGCTTAAGCGCCTGGTGCCCAGGTTCAGGTCGGGGACGGAAGGGCTGTCGTTATAGACTACGACAAGGTCGCCGTCCTTCAGCTCCTGGAGCAGGTAGTACAGCTCCCTGTGGGGCGCATTGTCATCGAAGGCGGACGCGTTGGCCTGGTAGCGCCAGTCTCTGCTGCCGGGCACATACTTCACCGTGTATGTGACAGGGCCGTCCGCGGACGCCTCCATGGAACAGAGGCCGGGCACACCGATGAGGATGGCGACGGCAGCTAAAATCGTGATGAGCTTTTTGGCTTTCTGATAGAACTTCATAGCTATTACCTCCTTTTCCTGATGCGACATGAATACTATGATGTCTACTTTCATATTAACTGAGGTGGGGAGAGTGCGCAATCCTTTTTCCGAATTTTAAACAAAATTTAAGAAGTGGAATGGAAATGGGACGGCAGGAATATAAATAGTACAAAGACTTGCGTGGGAACAGGGAATATGACAGACAAAAAAAGGCGGCGGGACAGGCTGCTGTCGGCAGCGCTTACCCTGCTGCTGCTGGCCTCCGTGGCTTATGTGGGGCGGGAGGCGGCGGCTTACGTGGCGGGCAGCAATGTGGAGGCCCAGGAGGAGAAGGAGAGGCGGCGGGTGGTGATCGACGCCGGACACGGGGGCGACGATCCCGGCAAGGTGGGGATCAACGGGGCCAATGAGAAGGACGTGAACCTGGAGATCGCCCGGCTGGTGAAGCAGTACCTGGAGCTGAGCGATGTGGAGGTGGTGATGACCAGGGAGTCGGACGAGGGGCTGAACGACGCGGATGCCTCCAACAAGAAGGTGCAGGACATGAAGCGGCGGATCGCCCTGATAGAAGAGGAAGCGCCTGCGTTGACCGTGAGCATCCACCAGAACAGCTATCCGGAGGAATATGTGCACGGGGCCCAGGTGTTCTACTACACGGGGAGCGTCCAGGGCCAGCGGCTGGCGGAGGGCATCCAGAGGCGGCTGGTGGAGAGCGTGGATCCGGAGAACAAGAGGCAGGTCAAGGCCAACGACAGCTATTATCTGCTGAAGAAGACCGGAGTGCCCATCGTCATCGTGGAGTGCGGCTTCCTGTCCAACAGCGCGGAGGCGGAGAGGCTCTGCAGCCCGGAGTACCAGCAGCGGGTGGCCTGGGCCATACATATGGGGATCCTGGAGTATCTGAACGAGAATGAGAAATAGGGGAGCGGGGGCTCCCCTGGATTTATATTTGCGTCAAAGCAGGCTGGCCCGCAGCTCCTCTCCGCTTTTGGCGCTCAGATAGGCGGGGGCGATGTCGAAGACGGTCTTGCAGCCGTGGGCGCCCTCCCCGGACAGCCGATATGCCGCCCTCGCGTAAGCGGCGATCACGCTGGCGGTGAACTCCGGGTTGGAGTCCAGCTTCAAGCTGTATTCGATCAGGTGGCTGTGCTTCTGCTCCCAGCCCGTGGAGCCGCTGCGCAGCACGAAGCCGCCGTGAGGGATGCCGCTGTGGTCCCT
>CAMTBF010000304.1 GCA_947068385.1 uncultured Lachnospiraceae bacterium | reverse complement strand
GGCAAACCGGAATTCGTATTGTCACAAACGACAAAGCATAATGTACTCTTCCCGTCTATCTGAGAGTCCTTGTCCTTTGAGGATGTCTGCTCCCTCTCCAGCTCCAGCTCCAGCTGCCTGATGTAGGCCACGGCCTCCTCCATGCTGTCATATCCCCCGTAGCTCTCGGAATCCGTATTCTCCTCCGAGGCAGGAAGGGATTTGGAGGGCAGTATCTTGTTGATCACAGGCACATCCTTCAGGATAGGCGTCAGGACGCTGCTCCCGAAGTCGCCCACGTCCATCTTGATCACCACGCAGACGATCGCCAGCCACAGAACCACGATCAGCAGTGTCGCGAAAAAGGTGACAAGGCCGTTGCCGCCGTCCTCACCCAATGCCTCCTCCTGCTTCGCGATCTCCGCCGCCCGCTTTTTGGCCTCCTTCTTCTGGGCCTTCTGCTCCTGCCGGAATCTCTTCTTCTCTTCCTTAAGCTTTGCCTTTTCCTCCTCTGCCGCCGCGGCCACAGGGTTCAATTCCTTTGTTGCCATATGATAATCTCCTAAACGGATACGCTCCTTGCGCTCTCCTCACTTATGCGCTGCCCATAGGTATAGCTGGTCAGCTGATCTATCTCCTTGCTCTCCTGCCGCTTCTCCTCCATGAGGAAGGCATCGAAAGCCTTTTCTTTCAATCTCTCATGGGTCTTGCGCTCCATCCGGACCTCCGCAAGACGCTCCCTGGCCCTCTCCAGCTTCTCTTCCGCCATGTTCACGCTGATCTGCTGCTTTTCTATGTAATCCTCCATGCATCGGATCGCCATCTTGTTCTCATTGATCTCCCGCAGCTTCAGCGTGCCGCACAGCAGCTTCGTCCCGGCCTCCTCATAGCCGCTCTTCCTGTCGTACAGGGCCTGCAGGCGCTCCTCCTCCTCGTCCAGGGCCGCCCGGGCCGTGGAGAATTCCTGCTTCGCCTGGGTCTCCATCTTCATCTTTATGTTCAGAATGCTCTGCATGGAATATCGAAATTTCGCCATTTCATTCCCTCTTTACCGCGCGCCACGCGCTGTGCCCGGCTTCTGTCCCGTTCAGAACAGCCTCTCCAGCATGGCCACGCTGTCCTCGAAGCTGAATTTCTCGTCCACATCCTGGCAGAGGAACCGGTTCACCGCTTCTATCTTGGAGATGGCATAGTCGATGGACTGGTTGCTGCCGCTCTTGTACGCGCCGATGTTGATCAGGTCTTCCGCCTCGTTGTAGGTGGCAAGGACGTTCTTCAGCTTCCCCGCGGCCTGCTTGTGCTCCTTGGACGCGATCTGGGACATGCACCTGGAGATGCTCTGTAGGATATCTATGGCGGGATAGTGGTTCTTATGCCCTAATTTCCTGTCCAGCATGATGTGGCCGTCCAGGATGCTCCGGGCCGTGTCGGTGATGGGCTCGTTGAAATCGTCCCCGTCCACCAGCACCGTATACAGGCCTGTGATGGAGCCTCTGGCCGCGCATCCGGCCCGCTCCAATAGCTTTGGCATCTCCGAATACACGCTGGGGGGATATCCCCTTGTCACCGGCGGCTCGCCGCTGGCCAGGCCGATCTCCCGCTGGGCCATGGAGAAACGGGTCAGGGAGTCCATCATCAGCAGCACGTCCTTGCCCCTGTCCCGGAAATACTCCGCGATGGCCGTGGCGGTCTTTGCCGCCTTGTTCCTCTCCAGGGCCGGCCTGTCGGAGGTGGCCACCACCACCACCGAGCGGCGCATGCCCTCCTCGCCCAGATCCCGCTCTATGAATTCGCGCACCTCCCTGCCCCGCTCCCCAATCAGAGCGATGACATTGATGTCCGCCTTGGTATTGCGGGCGAACATTCCCATCAGGGTGGACTTGCCCACGCCGGAGCCGGCGAATATGCCGATGCGCTGGCCCTTGCCCACGGTAATCATGCCGTCCACGGCCTTCACGCCCAGGGGGAGCACGGAATCGATGATCTTCCTGCTCATGGGATCGGGGGGCGCAGCCTCCACCAAATACGGCACGCCGTCAAACTGTGTCCCGTCCACCGGAACCCCCAGCCCGTTCAGCGCCTTGCCCAGCAAGGCCTCGCTGACCGGCACCCGCAGGGGATTGCCCGTGTTCTCCACGATGCAGCCCAGGCCGATGCCCTCCACATTGTCGTAAGGCATCAGCAAAGTCTTCCTGTCCTTGAAGCCTACCACCTCCGCCAAGATGGGCTTCTCGCCGCCCTCCGGCACGATCTCGCAGATATCCCCCAGCCTGGCATCAGGCCCGGCGGACTCGATGGTCAGCCCCACCACGTTGACGACCTTGCCCTTCTTCTTATAGAAGACATCCTCGTTCAATCTATCATATTTTGCGAAGTCCACAGTAACCTGCCGCAAAGAATCATTCCTCCTTAAGGAATCGCTTTGTCATGATTCCTTTGTCCAGGCCAGCAGCGTCAATCTCTTTTTCAGCTCCGACAGCTGTGTGCCCAGCCCGCAGTCAAAGATGCCGTTCTCCGTCTCGATCATGCACTCGTTGCGGCCCACGGTGGCATCCTCCACCACGTCCACGCTGACGCTCTCGGAGACGGCGCCTGCCAGCATCTGCTTCTTCTGCATGCTTACATAGGCGTAATCATCCTTCGACACATGGATGATGAAGCTCCTGCTTCCGTCCAGCTTGTGCAGCACATCGGAGATCAGGCTGGTCAGTATCTCCCGGTAGGAGGACAGCTCCACATGGAAGATATGCTCATAGATTCCCGTGATGGCTTCCACCAGATTGGGCTCCAGCATATCTATCTGCTGCTCATATTCCTCCTCCAGCCGCCGGGTCTTCTCCAGGTATTCCTGCTCCATGGCGCCCTCATGGGCCTGGGCCTTGGCCATGCCCTCCATGTATCCCTGCTGTCTGGCCTCCTCCAGCACCTGCTGCCTCTCGGCCTGGGCCTGGGCCCTTGCCTCCTCCAGGATGCGCTCCGCCTCGGCCTGAGCCTGGGCGCGCAGCTCCTCCGCCTCCGCCCTGGACTGCTCCAGCAGCTCCTTCGCCTCGTCCTGGGCCTTGATGACATTCCCGGTGGCATCCTCCGGTGCGTCTATCACATCCGCTATGGCGAGTCCGGACACGAACCCGCCCTCCGGATTCCCCTGCCCTCTGGAGAGGGCCTCCAGCCGCCTGCGGATCCGGTCGTTATTGTCGATTACCAGCTTTTCCTTATCCTCTGGCAATGTCATGAAGAATTGTTTTACCAGATTACTAGACAACGATTTCGTCACCTCCACCTCTGGAAATCACGATCTCGCCGGAATCCTCCAGCTTCCTGATGACATTGACGATCTTCTGCTGCGCTTCCTCCACGTCCTTCATGCGCACAGGGCCCATGAAGTCCATGTCTTCCTTGATCATGACGGCCAAGCGCTTGGACATGTTGTTGAAGATGGCCTCCTTCACCTCGTCCTTGGTGCTCTTCATGGCCATGGTCAGGTCGTTGTTCTCCACGTCACGCAGCACGCGCTGGATGGCCCTGTCGTCCAGGAGCAATATATCCTCGAACACGAACATCTTCTTCCTGATCTCTTCCGCCAGCTCCGGCGCTTCCACTTCCAGAGTCTCCATGATATGGCGCTCCGTGCCGCGGTCTACCGTATTCAGGATCTCCACCACAGCGTCCACGCCGCCGATGATGGTGTAGTCCTGGTTCACAAGGCTTGCCAGCTTGGACTCCAGCACCTTCTCCACCTCCTTGATGATATCCGGGCTGGTGCGGTCCATGACGGCGATACGCCTGGCCACATCGGCCTGCCTCTCCGGCGGCAGGGCGGACATCACCAGCGCCGCCTGGCCGGGGGCCAGATAGGACAGTATCAGGGCGATGGTCTGGGGATGTTCGTCCTGGATGAAGTTGATCAGCTGGGTGGCGTCCGTCTTGCGCACGAATTCGAAAGGCTTCACCTGCAGGGACGCCGTCAGCTTGCCGATGACATCCATGGCCTTCTCGGAGCCCAGCGCCTTCTCCAGCAGATCCTTGGCATAGCCGATGCCGCCCTCCGCGATGTACTGCTGGGCCAGGCACAGCTCATAGAACTCCGTGATGACCGCTTCCTTCACCTGCGGTGTGACGCTTCTGATATTGGCGATCTCCAGCGTCATCTCCTCGATCTCTTCCTCTTTTAAATGCTTGAAAATTCCGGCAGAGCGCTCCGGCCCCAGGGAAATCAGCAGGATGGCCGCTCTCTGCACCCCCTTGAATCCCATTTCGCTTGTCGCAGTATTTGGCATATATGTACCTCATTTCCGTTGGAATGCTGTTCTTCCCTGTCAGTTCCAGTCCTCGTTCAGCCAGTTGCGCAGCAGGTTCGCCGCCGCCTCGGGATTCTCGTCCACGAACTTCTCCACCATCTTGCGGGTGTCGGATTTCGTCTCCACATCGATGTTCTCCATCTCAGGCTCCGGAGGCGTGGACTGCAGCATATCCTCCACGGACAGCTCCGGCTCCTCCTCCACGGCCGCCTTCTTCTTCGTGCCCATGCTGCGCAGGATCACAAAGGCCAGCAGCCCCAGGATCAGTACGATCATCACGATGCTCAGGATGTCCGTGGTATCTACGGTCTCGAAAAAGCCCTCCTTGTCATAGAACAGGGGGGATTCATAAGAGACGACCACGACCCTGCTGACATCGATTCCGCTGGCATAGGCCACCATCTGGACAACATCTGCGTCCACTTCCCGCTTGATGTCCTCCCGGTTGGCCTCCTTGAACTCTTCCCAGGTAATCCCCTCCAGGAGCCCTTGCCTCTCTACATTCTCTTCATAATATTCACGATATTTGATCAGCGCTACAGATATGGAAGAATTATCGTAATCGATGCTCCCCACCGGAATCGCAGGCTCCATACTGCCACTTACCACATGATACATATGA
>CAMTBF010000303.1 GCA_947068385.1 uncultured Lachnospiraceae bacterium | reverse complement strand
CATTGGCGCCTAACTTTTCCTTGTTTTCCGAAACGTCCTATGTAGCGCTTCCCCTCCTTAATCTTCGTCCGGGAGACATCCATGTGGAAATTCATGGTTCTCTGGTGCTCTGTGGAATGGACGCTGAGGGGAAAGCCGAATGGGGACAGGGCGCCGTAGAACAGCTTGTCATGGCGCCTCTCCCTTTTGGGTCCATAGCGCAGCACACAGTATCCTTCCGCAGTTTCAGGGAAGCCTATGCACTCTAAAATCGCCTGGGCTTTCCGCAGCGAATCCATCCCCTCCAGGTTCTTCGCGGCCAGGCGCACGGGCTTTGGCTGGCGCAGCAGGGACAGGGCTTCCCGCGCGCTGTTTTCCAGCTCTTCCGGCTCCACATCTTCTAATTCCGCAGTTTCTGACATATGTGGCAGTATTTTGCTCCGGCAAAGGGATTCAAAGGGCAACGAAACCTCTCTCCAGCCAAATTCCGCCCTCCTGAAAATCCTGTCCTCCCAGCCGAACTCCATCTGGCGATAGATGCGGATTCCCTCACCGGACACCACCGCACGGAAGCAGAACCGCTCCTGTTCCGCATAATATACCGCCCTGGTTCCCGCGGGCAGCCGGTCGTTGTCCGCCGCCAGGAGCCTTGCCACCAGGGGACAGATGTGGGGATGCAGGGGAATCTTTCTCAGCCACTGCAAAATCAGCTCCTCCGCTTCCCTGCACTCTGATGGCTCAATGGCTGTCACTGCCAGCAGGAAGAAGAAATTCTGCTGCCCATGCACCTCCGTCTCCAGTGGCTCTTCCGCCCACCGGCGCAGCTCGGCAAAGGGCAGCACCGGGGACAGCACCGGCATTTCTTCCAGGAAATACAGGCAATAATGATAATGGAACTCCACCCGCAAAAGCCGCCCGTCCGGCAGGACGCACGTGGCGCTCACCGGGGCGGCGATGGACTCCGTCTCCTCATCGAATCCGGTAAAGGCCCTCTGCCACACCTTTGAGGGCGCGTAGATATGGCGGATGTACGCCGGAAGATAGCATTCCCCGTCCATCTCGTACAGATACCCATCCTCCCAATCTCCCCGAATCCGGCTGTGGCGGAAGCCATAACCACGCATCAGGTAATACTGCCAGAAATCCCCGTTCTCCTCCAGCCTGTCCATGTCCACTGGCGGAACCGGCACCTGGAAGCGGTAATCAATCTCCCTGCACATCTGGCTCGTGGCCAAGGAGCGCAGCAGGCTCTCCAAAAGCTCCGTGCGCTTGGGCTCCGGGAACCCGCCCTGCTCCAGATAGCGAATCAGCCCCTCTGTCAGGGAGCGGGGCATCACGAGCCTCTTCGCTCCCCCGTAGATTCTGTCGAACAGCCCCCTGTCCCCCTGCAATTCCCTCCACTGAGGCATGGCGAACAGGGCTTCCACCTGCTCCCGGATTTCGGGCGTTTCCTCATAGATGGACTTCTCGTAATTGTTCTGGTTGTCGTTGATGATTCGGGAACAGACGCGGTAAACCATCGTCGCTTTCTGCTCCCGCCCGTCCTGGTCGAACAACAGCTCCTCCACCTGGGGGAGCTGTCTTAGCACCTGCTCCTTTAGGGCGCTGTACAGCCCCCTGGTGCTGCTGCGCTCCAGCTCCCGGAAAGAGAACTTCTGGTACAGGAATTTCAGCACGCATTCCGGCAGCCGCTCCTCCTTCAGCCACTGGACGTAGAGCTTCACCACGCATTCGCTTCGGCTCTCGTAGTCCCCACTGCCCGGGCGTTTGCCGTTGCGCTCGTACAGGTAATGCACCTGGCCGAGCCCCAGGACATGCTGCCAGGTCTCCTTTTCCGCCTCCGTAAGCTGCCCCCTGCGCCCCATCTCCTTTAGGTTCAGGTAGTCGGAAAAGGCGTTGTGGCGCACCTTGTTGGCGGGCTGCTTCAGCATCCGCCTGGTCATGGATTTCAAATCACAGTCCCAGCCCTGGCGGTTGAAAATTTCTGCCACCTGCTTCCTGGCCGGAAAGGTCTGCTCCACCGAGACTTTGTACCATTCCTTGGGATATTTCATGCCCTGGCCGTACTCTTCCCCGGCAAAATGGGGCACCAGCGCATAGGCGATGGCCAGCTCCTGGAGCAGGCCCATGGGGAGGTTATCGCTGGGGAAGCTGTCCTGTCCCATCAGATAGGCATACAGGCCTCTGGCGAAATCCTCCGAGTACTGCTCTCCCAGAAAGGCCTCCGTCAGGAAAAAACGCCTCCAGGTGTCGGCTGCCTTGACTTGTTTGGCATCTGTAAAAAGAGCGATGAAATCATGCAGGGCACCTGTTTCCATGCTCTGCCGGATGGCTTTCTGCTGGGCTCCGGCCAGCCGTTCCAGTAGAGAGACTTTTGTCTCCACGGCATCTGTCTGGTGGGATTCGTTTTCCGGTGCTTCTTCCGGGGAACTGGCCGCCTCGGCGATGGCTTCCTGCTTTCCTCTGTCTTTTCCGTCTTCTGCGGAGCCATTTTTATCATCCGAGGGCTTCTGTCCTATTACTACTTTTTCGTCTTCTATGGAATCATTTGATTCAACTGCTGACTCTGGCTTACGCTCCTCTTCATTCCCTGCACCGCCATCCCCAGCCCCGCCTCTCCGGGCAAGATCCAGCGCCTGCCTGTAAGCCTGGTTCAGCCTCACGAAATATTCCGGCTCCTCCTCCGGGTGGTGCAGCCTGGACTGGGCCGCGTAGGCGCTACGGATGGTCTTCCTATCGGAAGTGGGGGCTATCCCCAGAAGCGTCCATATATCACTCTTCATCGTCATCCCCCTCCTCCCCTTTATCCCGGTTCGCTTTCCTGCCGTTCCAGTCCTCTACTCTGTTGTCCAGGTTCTTTCCTTCGCTGCTTTGGCCTTCGCCCTTCCCGTCCCGGCTCTCTCCTTCGCTGTCCCAGCCGCTTTCCTTCCCGTCCTGGCTCTCTTCCCCATCCTCCCAGTCCGCCTCCTCCTGGTCCCAGCTATAGAAATCTCTCCCGTCGAACAGCCGCTCCTCTTTTGTTTCCTGGGCTTCCTCCAGCATGGTCAGCCAGGCCCTGGCGTTCTCCTGGGCGTTCCTTACCGCCTTTTTCCTGCCGCTGCACAGCCCCCGGGTAATCCACCCTATCATGGCCCCGATCCGCTCCCGCCGCTCTCCGGTGCTGTTTTCGAAACATTTCAGGAACCGGGCCAGCAGCTCCCGGTTTGCGGGCTGCTCTATGGGCGGCAGCATGATCTTCTCCAGCTCCTTTGCGTACCGCTCCAGCTCCTCCGCGCTCAGCGCCTGGTTCGCCAGCAATATCTGTCTGCGTTCCCCCATCTCGTTTTCCACCGCCACATGCAGGATGCCGTTGATGTCATAGGTGAACTGCACGTCCACCCAAGCCTGTCCCGCCGGCTTCAGGGCCACCTCTATGTTCACCTCCCCCAGATACACATTGTCGTCCACATAATACTCTTCCCCCTGGTAAATCTTCACCAGGATTTCCCGTTGGTAATCGCTGGTGGTGACGAACCGGTTCTTCACCGAAGCCGGAAGCGTGGAATTTCGCTCAATCATGGGACTTAGCACATTCCTGTCCTGGCCGCTCCTGTTCCGAATCCCTATCCCCAGGGTGAAGGGGCACACATCCGTCAGCAGCATGTCCCGGATTTCCTCCCCGCGTCTGCGGATGCCCGCGTATATCCCTGCCCCCAGGGCCACCACCCGGTCCGTCTCGTCCAACACCACAGGCTCTTTCCCCAGAAGCTCCGACAAGAACCGCCGCACCACCCCCAGCCTGGAGGAGCCGCCCACCATGACCAAATCGTCTATCTGGGACACTCTGGAATCCGCGTCCTCCAGGAGGTGTAGGAAAAGCTGCTTCATCTTCCCGAAAAGGGGCATGCAGAGCTCAAAGAGCACATCCTCCGTCAACTGAGCCCTGCAAAGCTTTCCTTTTACGTTCAGCTCCATATCTACCTGCCCCGCGGCGGACAGGGCGCATTTGGACTGCTCCGCCAGATGCCTGATACCGGCCAGCTCCTCCAGGGTCAGATTCTCCTCCGCAAGGCCGTTCTCCCTGCAAAAATAAGCCAGGATGGCCCTGTCGATGTCGTCCCCGCCCAGATGGTTGTCCCCGGCCACGGCCACAATCTCTATCACATTGTCGAAGCATTCCACATAGGACAGATCCAACGTCCCGCCGCCGAAATCAAAGATGATTAACGTCCTGTCTTCTTCTCCCCTGGCCATCCGATAGGCCAGGGCGGCCGCCGACGGCTCGTTGATCAGGCGCTCCACCTTAAGCCCTGCCACCTGGGCCGCCTTTTTCGTGTCGCTCCTCTGTTTGTCGTTAAAATAGGCCGGAACCGTCACGATGGCCTCCTCAATCTCCTCCTGGAGCAGACGCTGGGCGTTCCTCTTCAACCGCTCCAGAACCATGGCCGACAGCTCCATGGGGGTGTACGTCCTGCCGCCCAGCCTGTATTCCTTTGCCGTGCCCATAAAGCACTTGAAGGAAGCCACTGTGTCGGACGGGTGGGTCAGCAGCCGCTCCTTTGCAGCCGCTCCCACCAAAAATCCCTCCCCGTCCACATACCCTACCGCGCTGGGGAAGAGCACCTCCCCGTCCTCGCAGGGAATCAGCTCCAGCCTGCCGTCCCTCCAGCAGGCCGCCAAGCTGTTCGTTGTCCCCAGGTCTATGCCTATGATTGCCATGTCCATACCTCCCAGTTCTTTTTCAGGGCTTGCGCTGCCATTCTTCCATGGAATTCTCTTCTTCCATTGGAATGCGCTTCTTCCATTTGATTATACTACTTTTGCGCCCTGTTTTCTACCGCTATACCAAAAGGAATCGACAGGAACAAGCAGATAGCCTATTCCCTACAGACAGCCCAAGGTAAGGCTCCAGAAGCTCAGGCAGGAGTGTCCAATAAAGGCGAC
>CAMTBF010000302.1 GCA_947068385.1 uncultured Lachnospiraceae bacterium | reverse complement strand
GATAGCATTCCCTTTTTTCGTATCCGCGGACAGGTTCGGAAAACCTCCTCAGGGAATGCTATCAGGCGCTCCACAGCTTCCTCTATGGAGGGATACAGGACAAGGTCCTGATTCTCTACGGCCTGCGCCGGACCGGAAAGACTACCATGATTCGCCAGATTTTAGCGGAAATGAGCGATGCCGACTTCGAGGAAGCCGCGTTCATCCAGATTACGGCGAAAAATACCCTGGCCGATGTAAACCAGGATCTGAAGTGCCTGGAGAGGCAGGGGTATAGGTATATTTTTGTGGATGAAGTGACGCTGATGGAGGATTTTGTGGAAGGAGCGGCGCTTTTTTCGGATGTATTCGCGGCCTGCGGCATGAAAATCGTGCTGTCCGGAACGGATTCCCTTGGCTTTCTGTTCACGGAGGACGAGCAGCTGTATGACCGCTGTATCCTGCTCCACACCACCTTTATCCCTTACCGGGAGTTCGAGACGGTTCTGCATGTCCGCGGCATCGACGAATATTGTCGCTACGGCGGCACGATGAGCCTGGGAGGCATGCGCTACAATGAGACCTCGACCTTCGCCAACAAGGAGCGGGCGGACGAGTATGTAGATACCGCCATAGCGAAGAACATCCAGCATTCCCTGCGCTGTTATCAGTATGAGGGGCACTTCCGCCATCTGCAGGAGCTTTATGAGAAAAACGAGCTGACCAGCATGGTCAACAGAGTGGTGGAGAACATCAACCACCGCTTTGCGCTGGAGGTGCTGACCCGGAAATTCCATTCCAATGACCTTGCCATTTCAGCGGGAAATCTGCGCCGGGACAGGGCAAACCCCACGGACATACTGGACAGAATCGATTTGCAGGCAGTGACGGAGCGTCTGTGCGAACTGCTGGAGATCCGGGAGAAATCGGAACAGACAGTGGCGCTATGCGAGGCGCATGTCAAAGAAATCCGGGAATATCTGCGGCTCCTGGATTTGATCCAGGAGATAGAGGTCGTCAGCCTGCCGGACGTGAATCGAAAGGCTGCCCGTACTGTCATATCCCAGCCGGGACTGCGCTATGCCCAGGCGGAGGCGCTGGTGGGGAGCCTCCTGCTGGACAGAGCGTTCAGCAATCTGTCCCTGACAGAGCGCAGTGCCGTCCTTGCCCGTATCCTGAACGAAATCAAAGGCAGGATGGAGGAGGATATCGTGCTGCTGGAGACCAAACTGGCGAATCCCGGGAAACAGGTCTTCACGCTGCAGTTCCCTGTGGGGGAGTTCGACATGGTGGTATTTGACCCTGACGCTGGCTCCTGCGGCATTTTTGAAATCAAGCACAGCACGGAAGCCGTCCCAGGGCAGGCGCGCCATCTGACAGACGCGGGAAAGTGCTCGGATACGGAGCACCGCTATGGGCCGATCACCGGGAAATACGTGCTGTACCGGGGAGAAAGCCATGCCGCGGGGGACATTCAGTATTGGAATGTGGAGGAATATCTGAAATCCCTGAAAGATTGTTGAAAAATGGACTAAAAATGCCGCGGCACAATTGATTTTTCCGGAAAGCTCTTGTATAATACTTGACAATAGAATCCTCTCTTGGATTCTATTGTGCTAGACAGATGCAGCCATAAACAAATATTGACAGACAAATGAGGTAGAAATGGAGAATAAACCGTACAAATCAGGCTTTGTCACCTTGATTGGCAGGCCGAACGTGGGAAAATCCACGCTGATGAATCATTTGATCGGGCAGAAGATCGCCATCACGTCCAACAAGCCCCAGACCACCCGCAACCGCATCCGCACCGTGCTGACCACGGAGGAGGGGCAGATCGTGTTCGTGGACACGCCGGGCATCCACAAGTCCAAGAACAAGCTGGGCGAATACATGGTCACCGCCGCCGAGACCACCTTAGATCAGGTGGACGTGATCTTGTGGCTGGTGGAGCCCTCCAGCTTCATCGGGGCCGGGGAGCGGCATATCATCGAGGAGCTGCAGAAGGTGAAGACCCCTGTGATCCTGGTGATCAACAAGACGGATACCGTGAAGAAGGAAGAGGTGCTGTTCTTCATCGACACCTACCGCAAGGCCATAGACTGCGCGGAGATCGTGCCCGTGTCCGCCCTGAAGGGGGACAATACGGAGGAACTGGTGAAGTGCATCTTTAAGTACCTGCCCGAGGGCCCCGCCTATTTCGACGAGGACACCATCACCGACCAGCCCATGCGGGAGATCGTGGCGGAGCTGATTCGGGAGAAGGCCCTGCGCCTGCTGGAGGACGAGGTGCCCCACGGGATCGCCGTCAGCGTGGAGTCCATGCAGGAGGCTGACAAAATCTGCCATATCGACGCTGCCATCGTCTGCGAGAAGGATTCCCACAAGGGCATCATCATCGGCAAGGGCGGCTCCATGCTCAAGAAGATCGGCAGCGAGGCCAGGCGGGAGATCGAGGAGATGCTGGAGATGCAGGTGAACCTGAAGATTTTCGTGAAAGTGCGCAAGGACTGGCGGGACAGCGACCACATGCTGCGGAATTTCGGCTACAACAGGAAGGACATTTCCGAAAACAGCTAGAAAGACCTGGCAAATAAAAAGCGAATATAAAAGGCAAAAATGCAGACTCTAAAAGTACGGGGGATGGAATCTTGGTACGCAGGAGGATGCAGGAATGGAAGAAAGATACTGGAAGCAGTTCGCAAGCAGCGGGAAGGTGGAGGATTATCTGTCCTTCGTGTTGAACGTAAGGCAGGAACAGACCAAAAAGGGCGATCATGCAGGACTATATATGGGTGACGGGAATCATACTGAAGCAGGGCCCGGTGGGGGAGTACGACAGGCGTATCAGCCTTTTGACTAAGGAGAAGGGGAAGGTGGCCGCTTTTGCCAGAGGAGCCAGGAAACCGGGGAACCGGCTGGCGGCGGCCACCAATCCCTTTTCCTTTGGGAGCTTTCGGCTCTATGAGGGCAGGAACGCCTATACGCTGGCCGAGGCGGAGATCAGGAATTATTTCGAGGAGCTTCGGACGGATTACATCGGCGCCTGTTACGGCATGTACTTTGCCGAGGTGACGGACTTCTGTACCAGAGAGGGCAATGACGAGCGGGAGATGATGAAGCTGCTCTATCAGTCCCTGCGGGCTCTCTGCGCCGCGGCCCTGCCCAACCCCCTGGTGCGCTGCGTCTTCGAATGCCGGGCCATGGCCGTTAACGGCGAGTTCCCCGGGGAGTTCACGAAGGAGGCCCTGGAGGAGATCCTGGGGGGCGGGACGCCGGAGGATTCTACGCTGTACGCGCTGTACTACATAACGTCCAGCCCCCTGGAGAAGCTTTATACCTTCAAGGTGGCGGATGCGGTCCTGGGGCAGCTCCAGGCCGTGGCGGGCCGGTACATGAAGCGCTTTGCCGGACAGCAGCCGTTCAAAAGCCTTGAAGTTCTGCAAACTCTCTGTTGAAAAAGCGGAATCTTTTTGGTACAATTACTTATGGCTTTCCGCGGCAGGGCAGCCTGAATGCCGATGAGGAGAAAGCAATAGAAAATAGAAGGAAAGATTGAGGCTTAGTGCGGATGATGAGAAAATATGGAAGACTTGCGGCAGCCTTCTGCCTGTGCATCATATTCCTGGCGGGCTGTGGGGAGGCCAAGGTGCCCGACATCGTGAGCGCCCCTTCCGTGGCCATCGGCAAGGAGGGGGAGGTCACCGTATGGCAGGTGGGACTGTTCGATAAGGCCGACTATGTCCTCTCAGAGCTCCAGGCCATGGCCGCCCAGGAGGCCGGCCAGTTCAACAGCGCCAGCGGCAAGGCGGATGCCGTGACCGTGGACAAGGTGGAGGCGCTGGGGGACGGCAGCGGGAAGGTGGTAGTGGCATACCGGTTCGACGGCTGGGAGAGCGCCGCCGCGTTCCTGGAGGAGGAGCTGTACTTCGGGACAGCGTCCCAGGCGGCCCAGGAGGGACGCACGGCGGGCATGGCCCTGGAGGGCGTAAAGGACGGCGCGCCCTATTCGGAGGGGCAGCTGGAACAGGCCGCAGACAGCAAGGTGGTCATTACGGGCATCAAGGCGAACATCTACTGTCCCGGGAAGGTGACGCATGTCAGCCCGGGGGCGTTGGTGAATGCGGACGGCAGCATCGACACATCGGGGGTGGAAGGGCCTGTGTGCATCCTGTACCGCTGAGCCGGTACAGGCGGCCCGGAGGGCAATGTATTTCATTATTGAAGACGGAAAGGTATGGTTTCGACATGGAAAAGACAATGGACAAAATCGTAGCCCTGGCCAAGGCCAGAGGCTTCATCTACCCGGGCTCCGAGATCTACGGCGGCCTGGCCAACACCTGGGACTACGGCAACCTGGGCGTGGAGCTGAAGAATAACGTAAAGAGGGCCTGGTGGCAGAAATTCGTGCAGGAGAACCCCTACAACGTGGGCGTGGACTGCGCCATCCTCATGAACCCCCAGACCTGGGTGGCCAGCGGCCATCTGGGCGGCTTCTCGGATCCCCTGATGGACTGCCGAGAATGCCACGAGCGCTTCCGGGCGGATAAGTTGATCGAGGACTTCTGCGGGGAGCAGAATATCGAGCTCACCGAGAGCGTGGACTCCTGGAGCCAGGAGCAGATGAAGGCCTTCGTGGAGGAGCATAATATCCCCTGCCCCAGCTGCGGCAAGCACAATTTCACGGACATCCGTCAGTTCAACCTGATGTTCAAGACCTTCCAGGGCGTCACGGAGGACGCCAAGAGCGTAGTCTATCTGCGGCCCGAGACGGCCCAGGGCATCTTCGTGAACTTCAAGAATGTCCAGAGGACCTCCCGGAAGAAGATTCCCTTCGGCATCGGCCAGATCGGCAAGGCCTTCCGCAACGAGATCACGCCGGGCAACTTCACCTTCCGCACCCGGGAGTTCGAGCAGATGGAGCTGGAGTTCTTCT
>CAMTBF010000301.1 GCA_947068385.1 uncultured Lachnospiraceae bacterium | reverse complement strand
GTTGCCTATCCATGGGTATTGTGCGATAAATATGGGAGCCATTCCTCTGATTAATGATGCGGTGGGCGGCGTTGACCTACAGGCCGCTGAGACACTTGACTTTGGTGAGTACCGGATTACGGAAGGGGAGCAGCTACATCTGGAAGGGATGGATGCTTACTACTATCTGCACAACAGAGATACCAACAAGGCCAGAACGGCTGACGGGCGGTTGAAGCGCCAGAAGCAGTATTTGATTGCCTATGCGGCCAAGGCCCTGGATGCCACGAAGAATGATTTGACTTTCCCGGTATCCTTATACGGGATTTTGAGTAAGTATATGGTGACCGACATTTCAGTGGATGAGGTGGGATATCTTGCCACCCAGGTATTGAACTACAGTTTTGATAGTGATGATATGTATGTCCTGGAGGGTGAGATTACCAAGGGAGAGGAATTCGAGGAGTTCCACGTAGATGAGGATGCCCTTTATCGGCTGATTCTGGATATCTTTTATGAGGAGATAGAATAGTCGAAGATGAAACAGGTATTAGGCTGTAAAGCTTGATATAACCACATGGAAGAGGAAAGGAGGAAAGTTTAAAATGAAGAAATTCACAAAAATGTTGGCTCTTTGCCTGGCACTGGCCATGGTATTTGGCATAAGTGTTAGCGCTAAAGAGAATCCCAGCGTAGTATCTAAGAAGGTTTGGGAAGATGTAAGGGAGAGCCTTGAGAACGGCAAGTTCGGCAGAGAGGTTTTATACGTTGCTGGATACTTTGATATTGATGAGCCTGGAAAATGGGTACTTCAGACATCCACTGGCCATAACTATCAGCAGCCTGAAGAAGGTGGATACGTACTGTTCCACTACAACAAGGAGACTGGCGAGTTCTTAGAGGAAGTTGCCGTTCACTATGATCCTGAAACAGGCGAGTATTATGCTATGATTGAAAGCTGCTCTCCGTTTGTGCTTGTAGTGGTGAAGGACGATGTTAAGCCCGCCCTTCCTCCCGTTGAGGGAACCACTCCCGCTCCTACCACCGCTGCTGACGGAACTCCCGTGTCCCCCAAGACCGGTGAGACCCTGCCCGTAGCTGGCATGATGGCAGTTCTGTGCCTGGCTGGCGTTGTTGTTTGCGCTAAGAAGGCTCGCTGCAACGGCTAATCTGTTCTAAGGCCCTGCCCATGCAGGGATAAGCATGGGATTAATCATGCATGATTAATCAGCAGTCAGAATCTGCTGTCAGGATGTGTTTTACGTACTAAATAAAAGAAATAAAATGAGAATCCTTTGACATGTGGTTATCCTGCCCTTCCCGGTTCGGGGGGGCAGGATGTTTAAAAAGGAAGTAACGATTCTGCATCCTGCGCTGGGAGCCTACGTCCGAAGCGGATAAAGAGGTGGCGGCTCGCGGCGCAGGATGCGGGATTGTGACAGGTAAGGGTTTACCAGAGAGAGGGGCGTTGCGGCCATGTATAGAAAAAAGGCCGGAGGATGGCTGAAGCACTTCGATTTCATAGTGTTGGATCTGCTTTGTATACAGTTGGCCTTTCTCCTTGCCTATGCGGTGCGCATGGGGCCGTCCAGCCCTTACCATGACGAGGCGTACAAAGAAATCGGCGCGATTGTCCTGCTGGCCGAAGTGGCTGTGGTGCTCCTGACAGAGGCTTTCAGCGGCGTATTGCGGCGGGGGCGCTATGAGGAATTCGCAGCTACCATCAAACAGGCATTCTGGGTGGAGGCGATGATCATCGCGGCGCTGTTCACCACCCAGACCGACGCCAGCTATTCCCGTTTTGTCATTTATCTGACGGGCATCCTGTATGTCTGCATGAGTTATTTCGTCAGGCTGGTTTGGAAAGCGTTCCTGATAAAGCGCAGGACAGGGACGGATCGGCGTTCGCTCCTTTTGGTCACGGAGTACAATCTGGCCCGGGAATGCACGGCGGATATCATGGAGCATGACATGGAGGGCTTGCTGATCACAGGGATGGCAATCCTGGACAGGGACATGCGCGGCCAGGAATTCTGCGGCGTGCCTGTGGTGGCGGGAGCCGGGGATGTGGTGGATGCTATCTGCCAAAGCTGGGTAGATGAAGCCCTTGTAGTATTGCCCAGGGAACAGGCTTATCCGGAGCAGCTGGTGGAGCGCCTGGCCGGAATGGGCGTGGTGGTCCATGTCAGCGTGTTCCGGGCGGAGGATGGCGGCGGGATGCGGCAGTTCGTGGATCATGTAGGCGGCCATACGGTGCTGACCACCAGCATCAGTTATGCCACGCCGCTGCAGCAGCTCTCAAAGCGTACCATGGACATTGTGGGCGGGATTGTGGGATGTGCCATTACAGGTGTTCTTTTCGTCCTGCTGGCACCTATGATTTTCATTGCATCGCCGGGCCCTGTGTTCTTCACGCAGGAGCGTGTGGGAATGAACGGGAAACGGTTCCGCATATACAAGTTCCGGAGCATGTACATGGATGCCGAGGAGCGGAAGAAGGAATTGATGGAGAGGAACCAGCACGGGGACGGCCTGATGTTCAAGCTGGAGGGCGATCCCCGCATCATAGGATGCAGGGTGCTGCCGGACGGAACCGTGAAAAAGGGCCTGGGGAACTTCATACGCGACTGGAGCCTGGACGAGTTTCCGCAGTTCTTCAATGTGCTGAAGGGGGATATGAGCCTTGTGGGAACCAGGCCCCCTACCTTGGACGAGTGGGACCGGTATGAGCCCCATCATCGGGCCAGGCTTGCGGTGCGCCCGGGCATCACCGGGTTGTGGCAGGTCAGCGGCAGGAGCAAGATCACGGATTTCGAAGAGGTGGTGAAGCTTGACACGAAGTACATCACGGAATGGAGCATGGGGCTGGATTTCAGGATATTGCTGAAGACCGTGAAGGTAGTGTTCGGCCGGGACGGGGCGATGTAAAAATATTTCATAAAGGATGGTTGCTATGGATAATAGTCTGAGATATGAAGAAGAGATTGACCTGAAGGATTTGATGCTGCACATTTTGTACAGATGGCGTTCCGTCTTGGTGATTGCGGTTTTGGCCTGTGCTTTGGCAGGTGGCTATGCTGCCGTATATGACCAGAATGTCTATCCGAAGGAGCGGTCGGAGGTGGAGGGAAGGCTGCAGGCGCAGAAGGATATATTGGCGGAGCTGAAGGAACAGGCACAGCCGGACGCACCGGCCCCTACGGATTCCGAAGGCCGGACAGCGGATCAGGTGCAGAAGGCGATCGAGGAGATAGAGAAGGAGCTGGGAGAGGTGAAGGAGCTCAGCATCCCGAAGTATGCAGTCATCGGCTTTGTGGGAGGGATGTTCGTCCTGGTATTCTGCTATTGCCTGGGCTATGTGTTCAGCGACATGATACGCGGCGAGAGGGAGCTGAGGGACAGGTATGGCTATTATATGCTGGGGGCCATTCCGAAGAAAGGGAAGAAGAAGCTATTTTCAGGCATAGACAGGCTTTTGAAGAGGATGAGCGGGACTGAACGGATTTCGGAGGAGGAGGCCTACAGAATCGTAGCCACGAACATAACGAATCTGGCGAAGGACGGAGGGACTTTCCTGGTGACGGGCACCGTGGATATTGGGAGGCTGGAGGAGTTCACGGAGAGGATCGTGCCCCAGCTGCCGGAGAGCGTCATGCTGATGACGGGCGCCAGCATGAATGCCAATGCCAGCACGCTGGAGATGCTGGCGGAATGCGATGCCGTGATCCTGGTGGAGGAGCAGGACGGATCCCTTCGGACGAAGGTTCAGAAGGAGCATGAAAGCATTGCCGCGTTGGAGAAGAATGTGATAGGCTATGTGCTGACGTAGGCTTGGGACAGAAATGATGAATAATGGATGTTTGCACCTGACAGTATGTTGCGGCCTGTCAGGTGTTTTTGCAATCTGGCGTTGCTGAATGCCGCCGGAGGAAGAAAGGATGGAAAAATGAAAAAGCTGTCACGGTGGTTTTTGGTATTATTTATGGCTTTAGCGCTGTCCGCGTGCGGGAGTGCCGGACAGGGGGGCGCATCTTCAGAGGCTGCTTTGGAAAGCGCGGCCGGCCTGGAATCGGATCCGGGGCTGGAAACGGCCGCAGCCTCGGAATCGAGCCCGGAATCCGGAGCGGACGTCGGCCTGGAATCGAATCCGGAATCAGGATTAGATTCCGCCCCGGATGCAAGTGTCGAGGAAGCTGCGGATGATGAGGAGGGGGCCTTGGCGGAGGGAGCATCTGAGGTTTCTCCGGGGGAGCTCGGTGAAGATGACGGCGATGCGGAGGAAGCTCTGCCAGAGGACGGCACATACACGACAAAGGAGGATGTGGCGCTGTATATTCACCTGTATGGTGTTTTGCCCTCTAATTTCATTACCAAGAAGGAGGCTGAGCAGCTGGGCTGGGAAGGAGGTTCCCTGGAGCCCTACGCGCCCGGCATGTGCATCGGAGGAAATCGGTTCGGAAATTATGAAGGTCTCCTGCCGGAGGCGGAGGGGCGCTACTATACGGAATGCGACATCGACACGCTGGGCGCAGGGAAGCGGGGGGCCAAGCGGATCGTATTTTCCAATGACGGCCTGATATACTATACGGAGAATCATTACGAGTCTTTCGAACTTTTATATGGGGAGGAGTAAGCACAGGGAGGTATAGAGATGCGGATTTGTGTGCTGGACGGAACGGAGATAGGGGACAGAGGGCAGCTCCATGACAGGCTGGCATCTTCTCTGGAGCTTCCGGAGTGGTATGGCAGGAACCTGGATGCCCTGTTCGACTGCCTGACGGATATGCGGGAGGATACGGAAATACGGCTTCTGCATAAAGATGCTCTGACAGATAGGCTTGGCGGTTACGCGAAAGCGCTGGAAAAGGTCCTGCAGGAGGCGGCAGAGGCCAACCCGAAGGTAGAGCTGTCTGACGGCTTATAGAAAAGGGAAAATATGATCAGGGTTGTTTCACGAAGAAAAATCTGACATAGGAAAAAAGCCATTTTGTCGAGG
>CAMTBF010000300.1 GCA_947068385.1 uncultured Lachnospiraceae bacterium | reverse complement strand
GAATATGGCCTCGCTTTTTCTGGTAGTGAATGCCCCGCACAGGACGGTGAACAGGATTCCCGCCACGAATCCAAGCTTCATGAGAAGGGGGATGCCCTCCAGAAAGAAGAAGGACAAGGTCATGGAAAGGGACAGGATGATTCTGGTCATGCTGGAGACAATCTGTTCCGTACAGCTGAACAGATACCACAGATTGTACCCTGTCTGCGATTCTATGGCTATCCGTTTGCGCAGCATCGTCACTTCCGGGTCTTCGATGGACGAATAAGCCATCTGCATTGCCTTTTCAGAAAAAATCCACTCATCATTGAGGTTCAGCTCATTCTGCGCCACATCCCGTCTGGATGTCAGATAAGCGCTGACAAGGCTGAGCAGAAAAACAATCCCCACCGTAAGCGCCGCATAAAGCGCCAAAGTCCCCAAAGGCCGCCCCTCATAAAGTCCGTCAATAAGCCGCGCCGAGAAGTAAATCGGCACATAGGGCAGAGCATTCCGAAGAACAGCGTCCAAAAAGAGACAGACGGCAAAAGACCTGCTCAGAGAAAAGAGATGCCGTATAGCCCTTTTAGAAATACGAATATGTTCAGATAATTTCATAAATTCACCTTTCCGCGCACTCTCGCGCACACCAGACTCCCAATATTACACTCCCACCGACAAAATCGCCACAAACAAATGGCGTACTTTGGCGCCCTAGAACTTCTTCTCACACTTGTACCAGCAGCTCTGCTTTTCATAGAGCCCCGCATACTCTCCCCCCAGTGCAATCAGCTCCTGATGGGTTCCCTCCTCCGCGACCTGACCGTCCTTCAGGTACAGTATCCTGTCGCAGAACTGTGTGGAGGCCAGCCTGTGGGAGATGAACAGCGAGGTCTTCTTCTGGGTCATTTCCTGGTATTGCAGATAAATCTGGTTCTCGGCGACAGGATCCAGGGCTGCCGTGGGCTCGTCCAGCACCAGGACGGGTGCGTCCTTGTAGAGCGCCCTGGCCAGCATCAATTTCTGGGCTTCGCCGCCGGACAGCGCGATGCCGTCTGCATAGAGCTGCTTGTCCAGCTTCGTGTGGATGCCCTGTGGCAGGGAGCGCAGCTTCTCGCCCAGGCCCGCCAGCTCCAGGCACTGTCCGGCCCGCCGGAAGTCGGTGCCCTCTCCAATCTGTCCGGAGACCGTCTCCGCCAGGGAGAAAAAGCCGGTCTGCACATCCTGAAAGACCGGGGCGAACAGGCGGTAGTAGTCTTTCCGGCGGAATTTCCGGACAGAGATGCCGTTGATTTTGATATCCCCTTCCGTGGGCAGGTACAGCCCGCACAGGAGCTTCACCAAAGTGGTCTTGCCCGCGCCGTTGAGCCCTACCAGGGCCACCTTCTCCCCGGAGTTCAGGGTGAGGTTCAGGTCCTGCAGGGTATCGCTGTGGGCGCCTTCGTAGCGGAAGGACACATGTTCGAAGGTAATCTCGGGAGCCGTTCCCAGAAGCTTCGTCACATCCGCTTCCCCGGTGCCGTCCTGCTCCGACAGATCCAGATACTTCCGGTAATCGCAGAGATCCAGGCTGGTGGCCCGGATACCGTTCCACTCAGTCATGATGTTGCCGATGAAGGAGGCGAACATGGAGATGGCCGAGAAATACAGAAGGAACCTGTCCACTGTCAGCTCGCCGGCCAGCGTCATTTTGATCAACAGGGCATAAGCCGCGCCGTCCCGCAGCAGGATGACGAACAGGTCGGCTATCCGGGAGAGGAAGCTTCGCCAGATGAGCTGCCTGTTCCAGAATGCGCGCCGGGCGCACAGGTCGGAGTAAATCTGTCTGAACCACCCGGCACAGCCATAGATGCGGATATCCTTCCCCGCCCTGAAATCGGCAGTCTCGCCCTGGACATACCACAGCCTGTGGTCTATGTCGGTCCACTTGTCCCGGTGGGCGTACTCCCAGTTCCGGTAGGCCCTGGCGCAGAACCAGTTGACGGCGGGGGCGATGGTCAGGATCGGCACCAACAAGGGGCTGACGAAGGAAATTACAGAGCCGAACAGGAGGTAGCAGAGGATGTTCTCTACCAGCTTCATGCTGCGGCTTGGCACATCGGAGACAGGCTGCACACCATTCCACTGCTGCGTGGCGAGGGTGGCCCTGTCGCCAAGTTCCCGGATATCCTTGCTCTCGTAGTTCTGGAAAAAACAGGTCATGGATTTTCTATTCACTTCCATGTTTTTCTGGGAACGATATTTTGTCAGATAATAGGTTTGGGACAGCCCTTTGGAAAAGGTGCGCAGGACATTTGCCGTCAGCATCAGCAGGATGACCATGCCTACGCGGAATGCCATACGGGACAGGGGGGCCCCTCCCGTGAACTCTGCCACCACAAGGGCAGGGAGGTAGACCTCTGTGAAGGAAAGGCATACGTTCAGGGGCACTTCAAGGGCCATCAGCAGGAAGCATACCGGCGCTTGTTTCAGGATTTCCCGGAAGCTCCAGAGGGCATTGTCCAGGGCTGAGCGGTAGGGTCTGTTTTTTGGGGTTTTGCGTTTTTTCATGGTGGGTCATCTCCTGTTATTTGATTCTGCGTCCACTGCCGGATTTTCGCTGGCGGATTGTGGTGGGCAAATCCGCGGGATGATGTGGCGCTGTCCGGGAAAAGGGGGTCCGGCAGTTTGTTTTGTCTCTATTATTTTATCGCAGAATGGCGCGGAAAAGCAATCTGTGCACGAATTGCTTTTGGCAGGGCATGAATTGCAGACGGTGGGAGATGGTTACGGCTGGTGAGATTGCATGAGATGGTTGGACGCGCTGAACCAGTGGCTGCTGCTGGCGGCGGGGGCAGGGAGCGTGGAGGAATTCGCCGTCGGCATGCGCTCCGGCACAGGCCAGCGCCCCAAAAGGGTGGAATAGGGGCGCTTTTCAGGCATTTCCTGTCAGTTCTATGATTCGTCCGCACTTTGCGATGGAGGTTCCTCTGTGGGTCACCATGAGCAGGGTCTTTTCTCCGGCCTCCCGGAGCAGAAGGTTCAGGATTTCGCTTTCGTTCTGGTAATCCAGGGCGGAGGTGGCTTCGTCAAAGACGATGAACTCCGGATTCTGGAGGAACAGTCTGGCGATCATGAGCCTTTGTCTTTGTCCGCCGGACAGGCGGATGCCGTTTTCGCCGATCAAGGTCTCGAACCCCCGGGGCAGTCCCTGTATAAAGTCCAGAATATTGGCCCTGGCGCAGGCTTCCTTCATCTGCGTCTGCGTGGCGTCCTCCCGCCCGAACAGGAGATTTTCGCGGATGGTCAGATTGAACAGGCCGGCCTCCTGCATCAGAAAGCCTGTTCTGGCATAGATGGATGGACGGTTCACCAGATCCATCGGATACCCGTTCCATCGGATTTCGCCCCGGGCGGGGACCAGGTAACCTGCCATGAGCTTCAGGAGGGTGCTTTTACCGCAGCCGCTTTCTCCTTTCAGGGCGATTCCTGTCATCATCTCCAGGATCCATGCGTCCACAAGGCCTTTTTCTGCCTGGATTTTCTGGTATCTTTTCCGGAGCCTGGCGGTGAAATAGTGGACGCTGTAAGCCATGATCAAGCATTGGGGAAGCGGTTGGGCTTGTGGAGGAGTCTCGCTTCATTGGGGAGAGATAAGTCCTGCAACGAGCGCATTTAGGGAATCCTGTTTCGCTGGGAAGGGATAGGAGTGCGGCGTGGGCGGAAAAGGGCGGGGTTATTCTATGGCCGGAACCAGGAACTCGGAGGTGAAGGCTCCTTCCTCGCTGTTGTATTTGCACCAGCCGCCGTGCTCTTTCAGGAGGGCTTCCGCCCGGCGCAGGCCGAAGCCGTGGAACCCCTCTTTGCGGGAGGAGAACAGGCTGCCCTTTTTGGAGAGTTTGGCTCCGGCGGAGTTCAGCATGGAGAAGTAGAGCATCTTGCCTTTCATGCCTATGAAGAGACGCAGGAACCGTTCGCCTTCTGCGGCGCCGCAGGCTTCGATGGCGTTGTCCAGAAGGTTTCCCACCAGGATGCTGAGTTCCAGGTCGGAGAGCAGAAGGCGGTCGGGGACGTTGGCTTTCACGGTGACGGCGATGCCCGCCCCTTTGGCCTGGGCGATTTTGGCGGACAGGATGGCGTCCAGGGACACGTTCCCGGTCTTAAGCAAGGTGTCCACGTTCATGAGCTGACGGTCAAGCTGTTCGATGTAGGCCAGGGCCCGTTTGGTCTCGCCGGCCTCCAGCTGGCCTTTCAGGGCCTGGAGGTGGTGGTGGAAGTCGTGCTTGTAGCCGCGCATCTCCTGATAGATGCCCTGTACCTCGCCCAGGTGCTGCCTGGATTGTTCTGTCTGGTATTCTATGAGCTTTAGGTAGGTTTTCTTTCTCATGTTACGCTCCGGTGGCTTTCGGTGTCCTTTGGGGACTGGGGCAGTGGTTTTGCTTTGGCGCGGCCGTCTGCGCCCTAATTTCTTCGGATGAAAGCTTCGTTGATTTCGTCGTATTTTCCTCTCGCCAGAGGGAGGTCTATGGAATGCCCCACTTCCATGCTTACATCCAGGGTGACGCTGGTGCGGGAAATCCGGGTGATGTGCTTCAGGGAGACCAGGTAGGAGCGGTGGATGCGGAAGAAGTCGGCGCTGAGTTTTTTCTCAAAGGCCGAGATGCTTTCCTTTATCCTGTACTCCTGTGGGCGCGGAGGAGCCGGAACCGTTTTATGGGGGATTCCTGAGCCTTGCCGCATGGGGGGACTGCCGGAAACACGTGTGATTTCCGGGCCTTGGCGCACAGAGGAATTGCCGGAAACACATGGCGTTCCTGGTACTTGGCGCATGGGAGAATTGTCGGATGCCCGTGGAATCTTCGGCCCTTCGTGCACGGGGAAACCGTGGGATACGCTATAAACTCCCGGACTTTCGTAGGAGGAGACACGCCCGGATGCATGTGGTACTGTGTGGATGGTGAAATGTCGTTTGCGGCAATGATCCTGATGGGTATCGGATATATTATCCTTGCCGGAATTATGG
>CAMTBF010000299.1 GCA_947068385.1 uncultured Lachnospiraceae bacterium | reverse complement strand
TCCAGGGTCAGTTCCAGCATATCGTCTCACCTCTTCTGATTTTCCCGTACATCACCTTAAGCTGCCACAGATATAGCCCGATCCCCGCAAGCAGGGCCGCCGTCCATGCCCAGAGCCTTGCCGCCTCGTAGGCCTCCCCGCCGGGCGTCAGGCCCGGGACAGCCGCCAGAGCGCCCGCCGCCAGGGCCGCCACCAGGAGCCCGTAGCGCCCCCGCCCGCCCCGCAGGACCGTAAGGAACAGCAGCATGGCCACATTGGACAGCACGAAGGGCACCAGCACGTACACGCATACCTGGGCAAGGGGCAGGCCCGTCCTCTGGGCAATCCGGCCGCTGCCCAGCACCAGCGCCAGTATGTCCACGGCCCCGGACAGCGCCATGCGAATCGTCCAGAGCTGGGGA
Source organism: uncultured Lachnospiraceae bacterium (assembly GCA_947068385.1). Lineage (GTDB taxonomy): Bacteria > Bacillota > Clostridia > Lachnospirales > Lachnospiraceae > Acetatifactor. The sequence goes on along the minus strand of CAMTBF010000299.1, from coordinate 4,599 downwards.
AGGTTGAAGTAGCAGCTCTGCTCCAGCTCCGCCATTCCCCTGGAGAAATGCCGCCCCAGGCTGCTGCAGCCCAGCACCCCCATCCAGGCCGCCAGCACGGATATCCCGCGCAGATAGTCGGGAAGCGCCCCCCCGTCCAGCGACGTCTTCTCCAGGAGCGCCGCCAGGAGCGCCACAAGGCTCCCCTGCAGGATCCAGAAGCCCGGGGAGATGTACCGCAGCTCCACCAGGAGCAGCTCCCGGGGGGATGGTTGTCGGCGCATGGTCTTCTCCCGGACGGCTTTACGTATCTCCGCCATGGCCTGTGCCCGCTGCTCCTCCCGGGGGGCAAGGGACAGGGATGCCTCCTTCAAATGATCCCGCACCTCGTCCTCCCGCTTCCTGCCTTTCTTCCTCTCATCGCCCATAGCCCTCTCCTTTTATCCGCCGGGTCCGCTTCCCCTCTCCGCGTCCCTTCAATCCAGAAAATCCTCCCTGCGCAGCAGCCCCTGGAGCCTGTCCGTCCCCTGCCTGACCCGGGACTTCACGGTGGACACCGAGGCGTCCGTCAGCCGCCCGATCTCCCGGTACTTCATATCATAGAGATAGCGCAGCAGGATGGCCTCCCTCTGCATCTGGGGCAGCTTCGCCAAAGCCTCCATCAGCCTGTGGCGGACGTCCGCCTCCACCGCCCGCCGTTCCGGGTCGGACTGCGCCGGCGGTTCAGGCCCTCCGCCTTCCGCCACGGCCTCCCAGTCCGCCTGCTCCAGGGGCCTCCTGTCTTCCAGGCCCCTTTTCCGCAGATAGTCCCTGCACACGTTCATGGCAATGGTCAGCAGATACCCCTTCAGGTTCCGGTCATGATAGCCCTCCACATACCGGATGAACCGCAGGAAGGTCTCCTGGGCCAAATCCCAGGCCGCCTCCCCGCTGCCCGTCTGAAAGGCGCAGAAACGGAAGATATCATCGTAATACTTCTCCGCGATATCCTCAAGGAATCTCTTATCCCCCTTCTGAATGGCATGAATCCACTGACGCTCGTCCACGATGGCTCCTTTGTACCCCTTTTCACCTTATATAACCTCTCCCGCCCGGAAAAGGTTTTAAAAAAAGTCAAAAATCTCTGCGCCGCTCCAGGCTCATGAAGGCCTGATAGATGATGATGAAGCCCAAAGGCCCGCCGATGATGCCCCACATGCCGAACAGCTTGATCCCCGCATAGATGGACAGCAGGATAGCGATGGGGGACACCCCGATCCTCTTCCCGATCAGCCTGGGCTCCAGCAGCTCCCGGATGAAGATGCACGCCACGTACACCAGCAGGCACACCGCCCCCCTGACATAGCTCCCGCCGATGAACTGCTGTATGGAAAGGGGCACCAGCACCACCCCCGTGCCGATGAAGGGCAGCGCGTCCAGAAATCCCGCCAGCAGCCCCCAGAGGATGCCGTTTCGTATCCCGCCGATGCCCAGCGCCGCCGCGGCCACCGCGCCGATGATGCTCATGATGATGAGCTGGGCCTTCACGAAGGTGGCGATGTACCGTATGATGCCGCAGACGATCTCCAGGAACACATAGCATTCCTCCCGTTCCAGCAGCCGGTTCATGATGTCGTCATAGTCCTTGGCCAGCAGCACCGCCGCTATCAGGAACGTCACCAGGAAGCCCCCCACGGAGGCGAACATCTTCACATAGGTCAGGGACTGGGACAGCATCCCCGGCAGGAACTGGAGCTGGAAGTAGTCGATCGCGTCCTGGATCCTGGCCAGAAGGAGCTGCTCCAGGTACAGATTGTCTATCCCCAATGCTTTCCCCACCACATCGCAGGTGTCATGGACAAAGCCGGACAGCTCCGCCTCCAGGGAATCCAGGCCGTTCACCAGGCCGGGGAGGCTCCCGATAATCCAGGAGAGCAGGATCCACAGCAATATGCCCAGGATCCCGCAGGCCAGGAGCAGCAGGAGCAATGTCCCTATCTGCCTGTGGATCCTCAGCTTCTTCTGCATCTTCTGGAGCAGCGGGCCGAAGATGGTCACGAACAGCATGGCCGTCAGCACCGGCGCGGTCAGCGGCGTGATGACCTTCAGGAAAAAATAAACTGCTCCCGTGAGCAGGAGCAGTACTGCGAATCTGTTTTCTTTAATCTTGTCCATCCCGCGAATCCCCCAAATCATTCAAGTATAGGATACCGCCATCCGACAGTCCATCCTGTCCGGGAGCCATATCCATATATTAGTATGTATTTGGGGGAAGCATCTCATAACTGTGAAAAAAAGGAAAAAGCAGGGTTGGACGGCACTGCCCTAAATGCCATCTTCTTTCCAGAAGCGGGGTGTGTAAATTCCAGACGATACGCACAAAGTGCCACATTCCGAATTCCCATCGATTGTGCTATGGCCAGGGATGTCTCGTCCCCGTACTTCAGGTCACCCAAAAGAGGCAGTCCTGCATGGGCCATTTGGGCCCGAATTTGGTGAAGTCGCCCTGTTTCCAGGCAGATATCCGCCAGCGCAACGCCCTGGGCCTCCTCACGCTGCAGAATCCTGTACCGCAACGCCGCCCTTTGGACCTTACAATGCTCCCTCTCCATCGGACTTACAACTACGGCTTTGTATTCTTTCTTCTTCCCAACCGCCACCGACTCCTTATAGAGATAATCCGTCAGAATACCCTCTTCCTGCCTGGGCATGCCACAGAGCACTGCGTAATAATACTTACAGAAGCCGCCATCCCCCTGCTTCTGCAGCTGTTTGGACAAAGCGGCAGCGGCCTGTCCGGTTTTAGCGAATACCAGCAGCCCTTCCACCGGCTGATCCAGACGATGGACGATACCCAAGTAGGGCTCCCTCTCCCTGTCGGAACCTCCTGCCATTCGCCGCAGATAGCCCTTCAGCTGGCTGACTGCATCCTGCTGGCCTATCCGAGCCGTCTGCGTTGCCAATCCGGCCGGCTTTCTCGCCACCAGCACCTCTCTATCTTCATACAGTATGTCCATTCCCTTCCTCCGCCACCCTACAGAACATCCACGACAAGCCACCTCCTGCCAAAGCATCGGAATACTCGCCGCCCTAAAATGCCGCCCCAGCTGGACAGCCGTATCCGCCAATCACAGCGTCACGGGAAACAGCAGGCTTCCATAGACCAGCAGCACGGCCAGATGAACCAAAATCGCTGCCCCATATGAAATCCAGTGCCTGTATGCAGCTATCCCAGCCGCCATAGCTGCGCCATAGCCAAAAAGATTCCCCATCTGCTTCACCCAGGATAACGGCTCCTTGTAGACTGTGCCCAGGCAGGGGTCATAGGAAATCCAGCGGACATAGGACCAAAGGCCTTCCGCCAGCCCCTGTCCAAGCAGCAGGGAGGAAATCCCCCCAAGCAGGCAGCTCCCTGCCGCCAGGATGCCAAAGTACAGCCAATCTCCTTCCCCTCTCTCCTCCCTCCGCAGAATCAGCCAGCCAAAGACCAGCAGCAGAAAGCAGGGATAAAGAGCGACGCCAGGCATCCCCAGCGCTGTGGCAGCGGCTTTCCTGCCCCTCTCCCACAGGACAAGGGCCCCCAGCAGAAAAGCAAAGGCCAGAGAGTCCACCTGGGCCCAGCAGATTCCCCTGAGGTACGCCACCGGAGACAATAAGCATATCACAAAATAGAACGCGCTCTTGATTCCCAGCCGCCCTCTGTGCCCGCCTACTGCCACGAGGCACAGCGCCGCCACCCCGTAATCCGCCAGCCCTGCCAGCCATTTCACGCTGTGCAACGGCAGCGCAGGCACATACTGGGTCATCCGCACCAGCAGATAATAGAATGCGGATTGAACATTATTTCCGTGGCTGTCAAAATAATATCCCACGTCCGGGCTGCCCCACCAGACAGCCGTCTTCCTCAGATAAAGCCCCATGGCCGCGGCCAGCCCTACGAGCAGCAGGAGCATGTTCTTTTCCACCCACAAAAGCAGTTTCCTCTCTATGTTCAGCATGGCTCCACTCCTTTTCCGCACGTCCGGCCATCATACAATCCGCAAAAGCATCCCCAGGTCAGATATGCATAGATGCACAGGTTGCCGACAGCCAGCCCATAATGGGACACCGGGCCCCATCCCAGATAGCTCTGCCCATAGCACAGCATGGACAGCAGCACCAGTGCCGCCGCCGGAAGCCGAAGCCTCCGACTGGAAATAGCGCACACCGGCAGCACGATCTCCGCTATATAATTATACCTCTCATGCATACAGGGCAGCAGCATGGCACAGGTCATCGTAGTCCACGCCACATATTCCAGCCATTCTTTTATGCCATGTCTCCTGGCCGATGAAACGAACAATACCGCAAACAGCAGAAGAGCAGTAAAGGCAATGGCAATCGCCACCTTTCCGAACTGGTAATAAGGCGCTTCCTGAAAAAATGTCCAGACATTTGGATAATAATAATACATATACGGATATTCTCCCAGCAGCCTGAAATAAGTCCGATAAGCGATATCAAAGCTGCATCCTCCAATGATTGCCGGTATGCATGTCACCTGAATGGCGACCGGTATCCACAGTAAATGCAGGATAGTAAATTTCTTCTTATAGAAATACAGCATAAGCACAATGGGCAGAATGAACACTGACTGGAGCT
>CAMTBF010000298.1 GCA_947068385.1 uncultured Lachnospiraceae bacterium | reverse complement strand
AAAATAATGACGGAATAAAGAGTGAGTTAGCTAATATATTTATAACAAAAGAGGGCTCCTCATCGTGGAAAAGCTGGGTGTCTTGTTCGCGCTGCAGCTTTCGTGCGCCTATGTCAAAGGGCGGTTCTGGATGCCGTACCGTCAGCGCAGGACCAATGAGCTGGAATGCACCCTGTACTCCAGATACCTGGAGACACCGCTACACCCGGACAGCGAGGGCAAGCTTTCTATCCTCTGTGAGAAAGACCTCCCCGAATGCGTGGGCTTCTATACGGAGAAGCTGCCCGGAGCAGTCCAGGCTGTGGCGGGAATCATCCTCTATTCTGTCCTGCTGGCCCAAAAAGAGCGGGGCCTGTGGATAGTGGGGCTGCTCCTAGCATTCGGCCTGATCCAGTCCCTGCCCCCGCTCATCACGGAGAAGTATCTGGTGCAGAACTATATCCGCGCAGGACAGGAGGAAGAAAAGGTCAGACAGGAGCTGATATCCGGCCTGTCCGGAATGCTCACCATCAAAATGCTGAACCTCCGCCCGTGGTTTTTGGAGCACTACCGGCAAAGGCAGCGGGAATTCTGCAAAATCGGCGAACGGGCGGCAGGCACCTCCAGCATCCAGTCAGCCCTGTACTCCGGCGCGGCCCTGGTACAGCAGCTGGGCTTTCTGCTGGCAGGCTCCCTGCTGGCCGCGAGCGGCAGCTGCCCTGTGTCGGTGCTGATAGAGGGATACGTCCTGTCGTCTGCTTTCTATCAGTATATAGCTGTGCTGGGAAAACTCAAGGCAGAACACGGAACCTGTAGGGCCGCGTGGGAGCGGATTCTCCAGATGTTCAAACCCCATGACGCTCTCTCCGACCCTTACGGTAGCCTGGAGATGAATCTGCCCGGGAAAGGGATATGGCTGGTAAAGGGCCCCAACGGCTCCGGAAAGTCCACCCTCTTCTCCATCCTGAACGGCAGCCGGCTTAGTTCTGCCCGGATTCTACAGGATGCGAATCCGAATCCACTTTCCCGCGAAACGCTGCTCCGGCTGACAGGATGGTGCCCGCAGATGTATCTGCCAATCTCCGACTCCCTCCGGCAATTGCTGGAAATGATTCCGGAGGGGACTCTTGATGCCGATAGACTACAGATATGTCTCACTGGGTTCGGGGTGGATTCCAATCTCCTTGACAGGCCCTTGAACGAACTTTCCGGCGGCCAGCAGAAGAAAATCGCGCTGGCCTTGGCTCTGTCAAAGGAAAGCGGGCTCCTGCTGCTGGACGAGCCGGAGGCCTCTCTGGATCAGCCGGGCATGGAATGTCTGCGGAAACTGTTGAAAAGAGAGTCCCGCCCCGTGTTGCTGGCGACCCATACCCCGCTTTACGACGACCTGGCATCCGGCAGCATCTATGTGAAAGGAGGGCTGGTACATGTCCAGGAAAAATGAGATCCATTTGGGGATTTTCAAGGGCATCTGGAAGATCATGTGGCCCGCGGTGCTGCCCCTCTATCTGAGCTACTTCTACTATCGCTTCATCGGGGTGTACACCTCCGGACTGCTGGGCCAGATTCTGGATTTACTGCTGTACCAAAAAGGCAGCCTGGCGGGCAGCGGCCTGTTCCTGAAGCTTGGGCTGGCTTTCCTGTTCTCCCTGATTCTGATGCCGGCCGCGGATTTCCTGACGAATATCGTCATATTCTGTAAAAATCTGCGCTATGAGATGTCTGTGGCGGATTCTGTCTTCCGAAAGGACTATGAGGGTTTCCTATCCTGCCAGTCAGATGAATGGGCCGCCAGAACCTCCTCGGATCCCATGAAATATGTACAGATGGCCGTCCTGATTCCGGTCAGGCTTCTGGCGGACACCACGGTATTCCTGGCGGCCCTGTCCTCTTTGCTGCAAAGAGACAGGAGGCTGGCGCTTCTTTTGACAGCAGGCATAGGGCTGTCCATCCTGATCCGCTTCTTTCTCCGGAAATGGGACAATCGCTTTCTGGATGCCAGGCAGGACTGGCAGAATGAGGGAAAGGCAAGGCAGACGGCATTGGTGCGGGCCCATTCTTTCTGGATGTCTTATGGCTGCACAGCGAGTCTGCCAAAGCGGATGCGGGAGCGCTTTCGGCGATTCCACAGGGAGACTGAAAAGCCTGAAGCAAATTTGAACGCGGCGATGGACTGCATCCAAAGAGGGCTGGTGCTTTCTCTTTTTCTGGTTTCCCTGCTCTACGGGCTGCGCCTGGTGGAAAAGGACATCCTCGGTGCCGGAGATTTCGTCACAATCTATTTTCTGGTGATACAGATGCGGGTCATGGCGGAGAGCATCCTCACCAATCTTCAGGCCCTCAGGGGCTTCGGCGCACAGCAGGCACGGATGGAGACATTGCTTTGCCGCCCGGAGCGCACAGGAGGACAGCGGATACAAGACTGGCGGTGCCTGTCGTTCCGGAATCTGTCCTACACCTACCCCGGCGCGGGGAGCGGCATGCCCCGCCGGGATTTCGCGATCACTCCAGACGACTCCATGATGCTGGAGGGGGAAAACGGAAGCGGAAAGACCACTCTCCTGAAGCTCCTTTGCGGCCTGTTCCCGGAGAAGAACGGCCAAATCCAGATAGACGGAATCCCCCTGGCAGAGATAGATCTGGCGGATTGGAGGAATTCCATCGGATATGTGCAGCAGTTTCCCGATGTCTTTCCCGGCTCTGTCCGGGAGAACGTGCACATCGGCAATCTGGACGCCAGCCGGGCGCAGGTGGATGCCGCGCTGGAAAGGCTTGGGCTCTCCGAAATGGCGGACAGATATTTAGGCGGGACAAAATCAGAGCTCTCCGGCGGTGAAATCAAGCGCGTGGAGCTGGCCCGCCTGCTGCTCCGGCTGGAAAGCTGCAGCCTGCTCCTGCTGGACGAGCCTTATGAGAATCTGGACGAAAAAGGGCAGGAAGTAGTAAGGGAAATCCTGAACCTCCCCGGAAAGGCCACAATCTATGTCTCCCACAAAGAAAAAGCTGTACATCCGGCCTCTGCATGTGATATAGTATCCATACATGTTCCACGCGGTTAACGATAAACAGACAGGAGTATGCCAATATGACGATTAACGACAATATCCGTAAGCTGCGCCAGCAGAAGCGCCTGTCACAGGAGGCCCTGGGAGAGGTGCTCGGCGTCTCCGGCCAGGCCGTCTCGAAATGGGAACAGGGAATCACTTCCCCTGACATCTCGCTGCTGCCCGCCCTGGCCGGGTTCTTTGGCGTAACCATCGACAGCCTGTTCCAGGGGACGATATCCAGACGCTATCCCGGCTATGGCGGCGAGAGGGGCGAATTAGTCACTTCCTACACAGACGAAAACGGCACAGAGAAAGATTTCCGGCTGGCGGCAGAGGCGCTGGGGGAGGTCATCTTAAGCGGGAAAGCCTCCACAGAGGATTATCTGGACTACGGGCTGCTATACCATGTGCGCTCCCGCAGGGATTCCGATATGGCCTTGCGTTACTACCATCTTGCCATCGAGAAAGGGGACAATGATCGCAGCCTCTCCTGGATGGCCGCCCACCAGCAGCTGACGAATCTATACCAGTGGCTGGGACGGCTGGAGGAAGCCATCCAGGAACAGAAAGAATGGCGGGATGCCGAGCCGGACTGCGCCTGGGCACATGTGTCCTACGCCTATGCCCTTTCCAGGGCGGGACGGCTGGAGGAGGCCTGTGCGGAAACCATGGAGGCTCTCCGCCTGGACGGCGAAGACATAAACGCCCTGACCCTGGCGGGAGATCTGTGCGCCCGGACAGGACAATACGACCAGGCCCTCTCCTACTGGGACAGGGCATATGCGAGAGATTCCTCCCAGATTTCCTGCCTGTTCTCCAAAGCCGAGCTGTATGCGTCCCTGGGGCAGACCCAGGAGGCCATAGGCCAGTTCGAGGAAATCCTGGCCTGGCTGGAGGGCCATGGCTACAACATGGAGCTGGAGGGTGCCCACCCCCGCCGCCGCATTCAGGAGCTGCGAGGCGAGGGATGCGGTTTCAGCGGCCCGCGTCCCCATTCCGTTCAGGAAATATTTCCGCCCATTCAGGCAATTTGAAACATATAGCTGCATTTATGTGGTATGGTTATGTTTGTCAATCGATAGGACGGATGGGAGGTGAGCGTATGGCGAAAGAACGTTTTGTGGAGATTTATGACCAGGGCATCGTAAATGTGGCAAAGGTCATAGTGGATACGGAAACCGGCGTGAATTACCTGATGGCTTCCCATAATAAGGCGAATGGCACCGGGCTGACTGTACTGGTGGATCAGGACGGCAAGCCCATTGTCACCCCCGTCAAGTAAGGGACTGTCTGCCGCACCACGGCAAGGGAAAACATGCGTACAGGCAAGCGTAATCACGCCCGAAACGGCGGCTCCCGGAAATCGGAGCCGCCGTTTTTCTGCATTCAAGATTCAGAACATCTTCTTCAGCGCCGCCTTCAGCACGGCCCCGGAATCCATGGCCACGATGCCCTCGATGGCGTTCACCGCCTTGGCGGCCTCCGCCTGGCCATAGCCCAGGGACACCAGCGCCTCCACGGCCTCCCTCTTCTGGGGGCTGTCCATCGCAGCCGCGCCCGCAGCCTGTGTTCCCTGGATCTCCATGCCGATGGCGGTGTCCTCCACCTTGATTTTGCCCTTCAGCTCCAAAATCAGCCGCTCTGCCGTCCTGGCCCCGATTCCCGGCGCTTTGGTGATGGACTTCACGTCCCCCGACAGGATGGCGAACCGCAGGGAGTCCGCATCCAGCACGGACAGGATGGCCAGCCCGCCCTTGGGCCCGATGCCGCTTACCGTAATGCACTTCTTAAAAATATCCAGGTCGTTCTTGGACAGGAAGCCAAAGAGCTGTATGGCATCCTCCCGCACGCTGGTATAGGTGTACAGCTTCACCCTCTCCCCTATGCCCGGGAGCCTGGCCGCCGTGTCCGCGGAAATCCTGACATTATACCCGATTCCGCCTACGTCAACCACAGCATTGTCTTCCGCTATGTCCTCAACGGTTCC
>CAMTBF010000297.1 GCA_947068385.1 uncultured Lachnospiraceae bacterium | reverse complement strand
CTGCGCTGCGCCAACACCCTTATCGAGAAGAATGAGATACGCCTGAAGAAGGATCTGTTCACCAGGAACATGGACGGGGAACCGGTAGTCCATTATCATTCCAGGGATGATTTCCAGGAAATGGACAGAGTGATTGAAAACATCAGGCTTCTCCACGGGAGGGAGGGCTTCCGGTATTCGGATTTCGCCATCCTCTACCGCTCCAGCTTCCTGTCCCGGGTGGCGGAGAAGAAGCTGGTGGAAAAGAACATCCCCTATGAAATCTTCGGCGGCATCCGCTTCTATCAGAGGATGGAGATCCTGGACATGCTGGCCTATCTGAAGCTGATTGCCTATGGGGACGACATGTCCTTTCGGAGGATCGTGAACACGCCCCGCAGGAGGTTCGGCAGGGCGAAGATGGGGTATCTGGAGGAGCTGCGGGAGCGGCAGGGCAGCCAGGTTCAGGCTCTTGGGCAGCTGGCGCTTTCCGGGCCGGAGCCGACCCTCTTCGAGACCCTTGCAGGGCATCTGGAGGAAAAGGAATTCCAGAGCAGCGACGCGGGAGCCTTTGTGGGGTTCATCCGCGGAATGCAGGAGAGCCATCACAAAAAGCGCATCTCGGAAATCGTCAACCAGGTGGCCGCGGACTCCGGCTATGAAAGCTATATCCGGGAGTTGGGGGATGAGGAGCGCCTGGACAACCTGGCGGAGTTCAAGCGCATTGCCAATGAATTCGAGGGGGAGTTCGGAGAGGATCTGAGCCTGCAGGAATTCCTGCGCCAGATCGCGCTCCAGTCCGGGGAGGACGGGGATGAGGAGAAGGATGCCGTGAAGCTGATGACCATCCATTCTTCCAAGGGGCTGGAGTTCCCGGTGGTGTTCATCCTGGGATTCACGGAGGGGATATTCCCCTCATCCAAGACATTGGGGGAGCGAAAGAACCTGGGGCTGGAGGAGGAGCGCAGGCTCTGTTACGTGGCCATCACCCGGGCGCAGAAGCATCTCTTCCTGATGGAATCCGAGGGGACTTCCCAGAACGGCATGAAGAAGCTGGTCTCCCGGTTCCTGGAGGAAATCGGGGAGGAGAATTATGTCCGGATAGGCCGGATCTCAGAGGAGCTGCGCAGGGAAAGCCAGGGCTACGCCGCGAAGCTGAACCGGGAGCTGCAGCAGGAGCCGGTTTCCGTAAGCAGACAGGTGGGCGATGAGGTGGAGCACCATGTCTTCGGCAGAGGCAGGATCGAGGCCATCGATGCGAAGCGGGGAAGCTATTCCATCCGCTTCGATAAGCTGCAGCTTCCCAGGAGCATATCGGCGGATTACTTTTCAAAAAAACATGAAAAAATAGATAGGAAAACGTATCCTACAGAGACAGAGACCAACAGGGCGAAGCAGGCAGCAGGGTCGGAAGCCCTGGAGGAGGAAGAGACAGCGGAGCCAAAAGCTCCAGGGCGGATTGCCTTGGAGGCGGAGCATCCGACAGAGGTGAAAAGCTTAGAGCCGAATCGGATTGCAGAGCCGGAAGCAGTGGGGATGGCAGAGGCGACAGAGACAAAAGAAGTAACAGAGGCGGAAGCAACAGAGGAAACGGAAACTGCCAAAAACTCAGAGGAGGCGAATGAGCCGATGCCTCAGGAGCCGGAGCCCTCTGCCCCTGGGATTATAAAACAGAGCCTCATCCGGCAGCAGAAGGAAAACACGCCCAATCTGTGGAAACGGGACGATGTCCCCCACTCGGGCTGGTCCTGCGTGGGTGTGGTGGACTTAGGGGAGCCCGTGGGCATCTGCCAGATGTGCGGCTACCAGATTATCCGCTACGCCCATCAGATGGAGCATCCTGGACACCACAAGCTCTCCGTAGGCTGCATATGCGCAGGGAAAATGGAGGGGGATATCGCAAATGCCAGACGCCGGGAGGCCGAATTCAAGAAAAGACAGACACGGCGGAAAAGCTTCTTCCAGAAAGCTTGGAAGCGTTCTCAGAAGGGCAATGAATACCTTAAGGCATTCGGCCATGTAATCGTCCTCTATAACAATGCGAAAGCCGGAAATATCTGGAAGTATTCCATCGACAATGAATTCTGCAAGACCCTTTACCCAACCAGGGAGCAGGCGGTGGCAGGCGCTTTCGATGCACTGGAGGAGCTGCGGTGCTCCAAGCCAGAGGACAGCAAGATAGTATGAGGTAACGCGCTATAGGATATATAAAAGCAGCGGAAAGCGTCAGCAGACCGCTTTGAAGAACCGGAAAAATCGTGCAGATGCCGTCCCGCGCGGCACCTGCACGATTTTCCGTCTCTGGAGAGAGGTGCGCCTACCTGTTCTCGCTCACGAAATTTTGGACGCGGTTCTGGATGACGCTTACCACGTCCTCGGCGCTTTTCTGGCCACTGTAATAAAGGTTGGCTTCTTCGCTGATGATTTTGATTACATCATCGTCTTGAACAGAAAAGGCGGGGATGGCCTCTTTCACCAGGCTCAGGATCTCGTCCACCTCATCCTGGGTCAGGGCATGGTACTGGAATTCCCATCCGTCCTCATAAATGATGCTGGGGAATCTATCGCCGGGATACTGGCTGTCCTCCTCCATCCTGGTATGGATCAACTTGTCCAGCTCTTTTTTCAGGGAAGGGAAGCCGCCGCCGAGGATGGGCAGGGAGTCGGCGCTTTCCCGTCCCAGGATGCCCTGGATGAATTCCCAGGCCCCGTCCTTGTGCTCCGAGCCGGCGCAGATTCCGTAGGCATTTTCGGCATACAATAATGTCCCTCCCTGGCCGTCCATGGTGGGGAAGCCCAGACAGGCCGCCGCCTGGCCGAAGATTTCCCCATAGGGCTGGAGGGCTCTGGGCTCATTTACGTCCGCTATGGCGAACAGGACCTGGCCGTTTTGGATTTTGCGGGGCAGGGAGATCTCTTCCCCGGCACCCTCTGAGCCAGAGACGGCGTTGTCCGGCAGGGACTTGCACAGGTCCAGAATCGCCCGGAAAGCTTCGGTATCGAAATGGCATTCCCCGGCATCCCAGTCGATAAAGGCATCCTGGTTGAACATCATCAGGTACTGCATCATTTCATCCCTGGCGATTCCGTCAAAGGGAAGCGTCCCGGGATTGCGTCCGGCAATGGAGCGCAGACCCTCCAGGGTCAGGCCGTTTTCATTCTCCGGCTGGGCCCCGTCCCCTACAACGGTCTGCAGGGCAAAAGTTTCCGGAACTCCGATTAGTGTGCCGCCGAAGGTATATGTGTCCAGGATGCCGTCCACAAAGGCGGAGGGGCCGAACTCCTGGGACTGCTCCAGGTAGGGCCTCAGATCTTCAAGGACGCCCTGCCGGGCAAGCTTTTCCCCATCGATGCCGGACAGGTCGATGAGGTCCGGGCTTTCCTTTGCCAGGATGGCGTTGTAGAGGTCGCTGAGAGAACCATAGCTTTTTACGGTGAGATGGTACCTGGCATTGCCTTTGTTGAATTTTACCGCAAGAGCGGCCAGGTCGCTGCTGCCGTTTACGGTGGCCAGCACCAGGGGGATTCGCTCTGGCGCGTCCTCTGTCTTCGTCCGGCTCAGCAGAATCAGGCCCAGGTCGTCATGCTCCCAGTCCTCCACTACGGCTAGGTATCTGCCGTCCTCCAGTACGCCGAAGCCCTCCACGAAATAGCCGTTGATATCGCTGTCCGTCCAGGCGAACAGGGCTTCCGGGGCCTGAGGGGAGCCGTCGCCTTGGGTGGGGAGGTCGTATCCGTAGACGAAGCTCTCGTCATAGAGCAGCAGGTCGTATTGCCCGTTGGAACCAGCGTCAGAGCCTCCAGAGGGGTTATCCCCATTGCTCGTTGGGGCTGTGTCCTTGTCATTGGGATTTTCCTCCGACTGAGTTGATTTTGCCGTCTGATGGCTTCCCGGGCAGAGTCCTCTGATATTGGGGAAATCCGCCACAAGCTCCACGAGCTGCCTTTTCTCGAAATCCACCTCCATCAGGGAGCAGCGCTCTGGGGGTTCGCCGGAGTGTCCCTTGCCTATGGAAGATTGCCCCAGGGAGGGGGTGTCCTGTGTTTTGCCGATACAGACATAGAAGCAGCCGTCCTCATCGCTGAAGCTCCCCTTTACCTGGATATCCTCCTGCACTTGGGCGTTTCCCTCTGCCTGGCCGCTCTCCGAAGGGCTGTAGGGCGCATTGCCCAGAAAGCTCCCATCGGCAGTGTATAGCCAGATGCCTGCATTGTCAGTGAAGACGCAGACACGGCCCTGGCTGTCCGTGGCCAGGCCGCGTATGGAGGTGTCCTTTTCCAGTTGTCCCGTGATTTCCTGGGAGACCAGGTTCCTGCCCTCCCCGTCGAATTTGCACAGAAAGCGCCGTAGTCCGGTGTAGTCCGCGGAATAGGCGTTGACGGTCAGCCACATGCTCTGGTCTTGTTCAAAGGTATAGGAGCCAGGCTCCCAGACATCGGTTCCGGCCTGCCAGTCCAGGGGGACGACCGTCAGGGCCTGGGTGGAGATGGAATAGCGGCAGATGTTCCGGGTCCCGCTTTCTTCCTCCCCGTTCCTGGTCAGGTAATATAGGCTGTCGCCGATCAGCTGCATGTTTCCGTAATCAGCCCTTTCGTCCTCTATCGTGACCGCCTCGGGCAGATAGACATATCCCTGCTCTTTCGCGAGAGAGGTGGCGGGAGAGGGATTGTCCCCCGCGGACGCGTCCCCGGTACCGGTTCCTCCGCCTGCCCCGCCACCCTCGCCGCAGGCTGTGAGCAGCAGGGATGCGCATATTGCGAGACAAAGCGCTGGAAAGTCTGTTCTGTCTGGTTTTCTGTGAATCCTGGAGCGGATTCTTGTTTCTTTTTTCATGAAGATACCGCCTTTCGTTTCTGTGATTTCGCAGTAGATTTGTCTCTACAAAATCTCTGTAGAAAGACCTTACCACGAAAGGCAGCTCTGCGCCGCTTCCTGTCATATTTGATAGGGATTTGTGTCAAAACAAGAATGAATGTACGATATGACAAAATAGTTTTACCTAAATAAAATACAATTGAAAAACAGGCCGCTTTAAGGCTCCTGTTGTAATCAGCACACTACATAAAATAACAATCG
>CAMTBF010000296.1 GCA_947068385.1 uncultured Lachnospiraceae bacterium | reverse complement strand
CTTCTGGTTTTCCTCCAGGGACTTGAAGCCGTCCGCATTGATAGCCGAGAAATGTACGAATACTTCCTCGCCGGTCGCATCGTTGGTGATGAAACCGTAACCCTTCTGTGCATTGAACCATTTAACTGTACCGTTATTCATTTTGGTACCTCCTTGTAATGAAAATTTGTGATTCTTAAACGTCGGGCAAAAAAATCACATATTTTTGTAAATCGTCATCAAAGTAATAGCGACTTACAAAAATATGTGAGTTCCATGACTTTCATTCAGAATACGAATATGAGTATAGCTTGCTTTGAAGGAATTGTCAACCACTTTTTTCAAATATCGCATAAATTTTTTTCGGACAGGGAAAACTTGGCATTGATATAGTTATAGAAAGGATGGGTTCGACGATGATGATGTTGGGCGTGATGTGGATGATGACGGCAGCGGTGGTAGGCTTTATGCTGGGAAGGGCCTCGATGTACAGGCAGGCAGGTGTCCTGGAAGCGGTGGAGGATATGGAAGAGGGGCATTCCATGGAAGAGGGGCATTCCGTGGAAGATGGATATGCCATGGAAGGAGGGCGCTCCATGGAAGAGGGGCGCCACACGGATGAAGGGCATCCCGGAGGAGAGCAGGGGACAGGGTGGAAGAGGAGGCACCGCGGGCGCGGGAAGGGGCATTGCCAGGAAGAGGGGCGGCACTGGTCCGTGGGAAGCCCGGTGTCCGGCATCGTGACGGCACAGGGGGAGGGGGAGCATCCCACGGTGGTGATCGAGACTGACTGCGACCGCGTGTACGCGCCGGCGGGCGGGAAGATCACCAGGCTGTATCCCATGGGAAACGCGTTCCGGCTGCTCACCGAGTTCGGGACGGAGCTGTATATCCGGATCGGAAACGGCGACGACGAGCTGCTGGGGAGGTATTACCGGCCCAGGATCCTGCAGAATGAGATCGTGGGGAAGGGAAAGGTGCTGGTGGAGTTCGACAGGGCAGGGCTGGAGGCGGAAGGCGTAGCCTGCCAGGTGAGCGTCTGCGTGGAGGGCTGCCGGTACGGCGGGAGCGTGAAAGAGACTGCCGGGGAAAGGGTCAGGCTGGGAGAGGAGATCTTCCAGGTGCGGGAAGCCCCCGGGCAGGAAAAGCCCGGGCCGGAGATGCGGTTCCTGTACAGGGTCTTCGACTGAGGGCCCGGAGAAGGATGGCCCGGAAGCGATTTGATGCAAAAATGCTCTTGACAAATACCCCATGGGGGCATATCCTGGAGATGGAAGGATATATACCCCTATGGGGTATTTTTGTACTGGAAGCCGGAGGGAAGGAAACGGAACAAATTGCCGTCTGCGGCAGGCAGGGTCAGGAGGATAGAAAGATGGCAGAGGGAAATACTACGAACAGTCAGGAATGCGGCAATGCGGCGGATGGCGGAGCCGTCTGCGGCTGCCACAGGAAGGCCACGCCCCGGGAGGAAAAGGAGCTGAAGGCGCTGAAGAACCGGTTGAGCCGAATGACGGGGCAGCTGAACGGCATCGGGAAGATGCTGGACGAGAACAGGTACTGCGGGGATGTGCTGGTGCAGGTGGCTGCCGTGGAGAGCGCCCTCCAGTCCTTCGCCTATCTCATCCTGCAGGAGCATATGGAGACCTGCGTGGTGGAGGAGATTCGGAAAGGGAACCTGGCCGTGGTGGACGAGGCGGTGGAGCTGGTGAAGAAGCTGAAATGAGCCTTGCTGCCGATGAGGGGGATCGGGGCGAGGATGCGGGGGTGGAAAGGAGCGACATGATGATGAAGGAGAGATACCACATTTCGGGCATGACCTGTTCGGCCTGCTCCTCCCATGTGGAGAAGGCGGTGAACAGGCTGTCGGGGGTGGAGAAGGCCTCGGTGAACCTGCTGACGGAGACCATGGAGGTCAGCTATGACCAAAAGGAGATCACGGGAGAGGAGATTATGGCGGCGGTGGAGCGGGCCGGGTACGGCGCGGCTCTGATCATCGGCGGAGCCCATGGGCGGGCCAGGGCCGCTGGGGAAAGCGGCGGCAGCGGGGTGCGCGACCAAGGACAAAGCTGCGCGGTGGGGGCCTCCTGCGGCGCGGCGACGGATTCGCGGGCAGCAGGCCGGGACAGCGTGGAGAAAAAGGCCAAGGAGGAGGCCAGGGCCATGAAGTGGCGCCTGGGCATCTCCGTCGGCTTCCTGGTGCCATTGATGTACGTGGCCATGTACCATATGTACAATGCATGGTTCGGCCTGCCCATACCGGGCTTCGTACATCGCTATTTCCACGGGAACGAGAATGCGCTCACATTCGCCATGACCCAGTTCCTCTTGCTTCTGCCCATCGTGTACATGAACCGGAAGTTTTTTGCGGTGGGCTTCAAGACCCTGGGGCATCTGAGCCCGAACATGGACAGCCTGATCGCCCTGGGGGCCTCGGCGGCCATCGTATACGGCGTCTTTGCCATGTACAGGATCAGCTTCGGCCTGGGCCATGGGGACATGGCGGTGGTGGAGCAGTACTCCCATGACCTGTACTTCGAGTCCGCGGGCATGATATTGACCCTGATCACGGTGGGGAAATACCTGGAGAGCCGCTCCAAGGGCAAGACCAGCGAGGCCATCACCAAGCTCATGGACCTGTCGCCCAAGACGGCCATCGTGCTCGCCGAGGACGGCACGGAGGTGGAGATCCCCACGGAGGAGCTGCGAAGCGGCGACGTCTTCCTGGTGAAGCCCGGGAGCCTGGTGCCCGTGGACGGCACGGTGCTGGAGGGATATTCCAGCGTGGACGAGGCGGCCATCACTGGGGAGAGCGTGCCCGTGGAGAAGCGGGAGGGCGACAAGGTGGTGTCCGCCACGGTGAACAAGGCCGGGTTCCTGAAATGTCGGGCCGACAGGGTGGGCGAGGACACCACCCTGTCCCAGATCATCCGCCTGGTGGAGGAGGCCAGCGCCAGCAAGGCCCCCATCGCCCAGCTGGCGGACAAGGTGGCGGGCGTGTTCGTGCCGGTGGTGATCTGCATCGCGCTGGTGACGCTGGCGGCGTGGCTGATCGCCGGGGCCGGGGCGGAGTTCGCCATCTCCACGGCCATCGCGGTGCTGGTGATATCCTGCCCCTGCGCTCTGGGGCTGGCGACCCCGGTGGCCATCATGGTGGGGACCGGCGTGGGGGCCAGCCATGGCATATTGATCAAGTCCGGCGAAGCCCTGCAGCAGGCAAGGGAAGTCGATGCCGTAGTCATGGATAAGACGGGTACGATTACGGCGGGGAAGCTGAAATGCATGCAGGTGGGCGTATTCGTGCAGGATATGTCCGTGGACACCATGGTGCAGATCGCGGCGGCCCTGGAGAAGAAGAGCGAGCATCCATTGGCGGAGGCCGTGGTGGAGCATGCCGCCTCCCTAAAGCTGGATCTGCCGCAGATTAAGGACTTCAAGGCGGTATTCGGCAGGGGCGTGGAGGGCGTATTGGCCCAGGATATAGAGCCCCGGCGGTTCGTGCCCGAGGAAGACGGGCCTACGTCGTCGGTGAACCTGCTGTCTGAGGAGGACTCCCGGGAGAGGGAATCGCAGACAGCCCGGAAAGCCATAAAAGCCGACAGGCCTGCGAAAGCGCAGCGGGAGGCCTTCCTGGCGCGGAAGGACGCGGGGGCAAAGGCCGGAACCCGGTATCTGGTGGGGAACCAGGCCTACCTGGAGGAGAACGGCATCTCCATAGATCCTATGGTTCTGCGGGGGATCCAGGGCATCGCGGACGAGGGGATGACGCCCCTTCTGGTGGCCCAGGAAGGGAGGCTCCTAGGCTGCATCGGCGTAGCGGATGAAATCAAGCCTACCTCGGATGTGGCCATCCGGAAGTTCCGGCAGATGGGCATCCGGGTGGTGATGCTCACCGGGGACAATAAAAGGACTGCGGAGGCAGTGCGCAGGCGGCTGGGCATCGCCGAGGTGGTGGCGGAAGTCCTGCCACAGGACAAGGAGAAGAAAATCAGCCAGCTGAAAGCCGAAGGGCATAAAGTCGCCATGATAGGGGACGGCATCAACGACGCCCCCGCCCTGGCCGCGGCGGATGTAGGCATGGCCATCGGCGCGGGGACGGACGTGGCCATGGAGAGCGCGGACGTCATCCTGATGAAGAGCGACCTGCGGGACGCGGTGACGGCAGTGCGCCTAAGCCGTGCCGTCATCCGCAATATCAAGCAGAATCTGTTCTGGGCGTTCTTTTATAACGCAATAGGGATTCCATTGGCGGCCGGAGTGTGGTATCCTATATTTGGAATCAAATTGAATCCCATGTTCGGCGCGGCCGCCATGAGCCTGAGCAGCATCTTCGTGGTGGGCAATGCGCTGCGGCTGCGGGGCTTCAAGAGCGGGTTCGCCCCCGCCCGGAGGATAGAGGGCCGCAACCAGCCGGAGACCAATCGGGAGGCAGATGAAAAAGAGGAAAAGCTGACAGATGCCGAAAGAAGAGAGATGCCAGAGGCAGCAACGACAGAGGAAAAGAATTCGATGGGCGCGGCAGCAGACCGCGCAGAAAGGAAGGAAACCATGACAAAGGTAATGACGATTGAGGGAATGATGTGCGGACACTGCACAGGCAGGGTACAGAAGGCGCTGGAGGCTGTGGAGGGCGTGAGCGCCGTCACCATGAGCCTGGAGGAGAAGACAGCCACAGTGGAGCTGGGGGCAGAGGTCTCGGACGAGACATTGACCGCGGCGGTGACCGAGGCCGGATATGAAGTAAAGGGGATTGCAGAAAAGTAACGGGAAGTAACCATGGGAGCCGGAGTATGCGTTATATTGTAAAACAGGAAAACGCTAAAGTGACTTATGTCTCGGGGGGGTATTTGTGTCCAATGGAAAATGGACGCACCCTAAGATGACATTGGATGACTATGAACTTGTGGTGGTGTTGAGAGGCCGGTTTTCCATGAAAATCGGCGGAACGAAAAAGGAATTTCAGGAGGGCGATTGCTTTCTGCTGTTTCCCGATGAAGAACACTATGGGATAGAAGGGGCATGGGATGTGTCGTTCTACTGGCTCCATTTTCAGTTGCAGATCGGAAGAGCGTCGTGTAGGGAAAG
>CAMTBF010000295.1 GCA_947068385.1 uncultured Lachnospiraceae bacterium | reverse complement strand
TGTACAGATAGGCCCTCTGGGTCTCGGTCATGTACTTCTCGTCGATGGCCTCCATGTCGATGGGGACCCAGGTCAGGGTATCGAAATGCATGAACTGGCCATACTCGTTCTTCTCGTCGTTCTTCGCCACCATCACGTTCTCGATCCGGATGCCGTGGCTGCCCTCCACATAGATGCCCGGCTCATTGGTGACGTCCATGCCCTCCTCGAATATAGCCTCCGGCCTGCCGTCCCCGTACTGCCAGGACAGCCCCTGGGGCCCCTCGTGCACGTTCAGGATATAGCCCACCCCGTGTCCGGTGCCGCACTTATAGTCCAGGCCTATGTTCCACACAGGCTGGCGGGCCAGGATGTCCAGGTTGCGCCCGGTGCAGCCGTGGAGCCATCTGGCATTGGTCAGCTGCAGCATCCCTGCCGCCACCACGGTATAGTGCATCTTGATCTCATCGGAGATGGGCCCCAGCACGATCGTCCTGGTCACGTCCGTGGTAGCCCCCAGGTACTGCCCGCCGGAGTCCACCAAAAACAGGCCCTCGGGCTTCAGCACCGCAAAGCTCTCCGGGGTGGCCTCATAGTGCATCATGGCCGCGTTGGCCTTGTAGCCGCCGATGGTGGGGAACGACAGCCCCAGGAACTCAGGGATCTCCCTGCGGAACTCCTCCAGCTTGTCCGCGGCGGTGATCTCGGTGATCTCTGTCTTTCCGATGTTCTTCTTAAGCCAGTATATGAACCTGGTCAGGGCCAGGCTGTCCTTTAAGTACATTTTCTCCATATTGGCCAGCTCCACCGGGTTCTTGATGGCCTTCAGCAGCTCCGTGGGGTTCTTCTTCTCCACCGGCTTCTGCTTCTGGGCCAGGGTCTTGTACAGGGCATAGCTGCAGTGGCGCACGTCCACCAGGGTCTTGCCCTCCGGGGAAAGGCCTGCCAGGAATTCTACTATATTTTCGTAGTCCTTTATCTCTATGCCCTTTTTGTCCAGATATGCCCTCACCTCGTCATCCAGCACGCTTTTCTGGATGAACAGCACGCTGCGCTCCTTCGTCAGGTAGCCGTAGGACATGGCCACTGGATTGCACTCCACGTCGCAGCCCCTGATATTGAAGAGCCACATCAGGTCGTCCAGCTTGGTCAGGAGGAATGCGTCCGCGTTTTCCTTCTCCAGCTTCTCCATCACGTCGCCGCGCTTCTCCTCGAAGCTCCTGCCTGCCACCTGCTCGTCCAGAACGGTGACCTTGCCCGCCGGGAACGCCGGCCTGTCCGTCCAGATGCCCTCGGCCAGGTCCTTTGCGTAGGCGATGGAGATCTGCTTGTCGGCCAGCTTCTCCTCGTATTCTTTTCCTGTCTGGGCTGAAATCACCCTGCCGTCGAAGCCCAGGGTCTGGCTCTTCTGCATGTTCTGCTGCAGGAATTCCGTGATGGTGGGGACGCCCTCCTCCCGCATGCGGAACAGCTCTACCGTGGTGCCAGATAGCTCCCGCTCCGCCTGGATGAAGTACCGTCCGTCCGTCCAAAGGCCCGCGCCCTCCTGCCACACCACCAGAGTGCCGTTGGAGCCTGTGAAATTGCAGAAGAACTCCCTCACCTTGAAATAGTCGTTCACGTACTCGGAATTGTGGAAGTCCGCCGTGGGAATCATGTAATAGTCGATTCCCGCCTCCTTCATGGCTCTGCGCAGGGCCGAGAGCCTGCCCTGGATCACTGTGTTCTCCATGTCTTTTTACCGCCTTTCTCATTACTTTTCTCTATTGTCTTAGCAGAAGAATCCGCTGATTCTGCATTTGTGCTTCAGGGCCTTCCTTCGCCGGAAGCCGCTTCGTACAGGCCTACAGCCCTGGAAGTGCCTACCCGGTCGCAGCCCAGTCGGATGAACAGCTCCAGATCCTCCAGGGTGGAGATGCCACCTGCTGCCTTGATTTTTACATTGGGGCCGATATGATTTCTGAACAGCTCCACGTCCTCCATCGTGGCCCCGCCTGTGCCGAAGCCCGTGGATGTCTTGATGTAGTCCGCTCCCCCATTGGTGACGGCCCTGCACATGGCAATCTTCTCTTCTTCCGTCAGGTAGCAGGTCTCTATGATGACCTTCAGGACATGCTCCCCGCAGGCCTCTTTCAATGCGCGGATTTCCGTCTCTACCTTGTCGAAATCCCCGCTCTTCACATCCCCGATATTGACTACCATGTCGATTTCGCTGCAGCCCTCTTCCAGGGCCTTCCGGGTCTCCGCCAGCTTTGCCTCCGTGACGCTGTAGCCCAGCGGGAAGCCCACTACCGTGCAGATGTGGATCTGCTCTCCGTAGGTATCGTGAATCCGCTTCACGTAGGAGGGCGGCACGCATACGCTGGCCGTGTGGTACTTCACCGCCTCGTCGCAGAGCTTCTTGATGTCCTCCCAGGTGGCGAAAGCCTTCAGCTGGGTGTGGTCTACCTTGCTCAACATTTCCTCTATCGTCAGTTCCGTCATATCTGTCATACCATATCCTTCCTTGCAGACTGGTTCGTCCTGATATCGCGCTTCACCGGGAATCCCGGTCCTGCTCCTGCCATACGCTATCTACACAATGCGCTACCGGAAATCATGGCCTTATCTCCTAGATTCCCAGGAACTCCTTCACCACGTCCTTCATCTGCGCCGCCTCGCACTGCTTCTTGTGCAGGATGGGCGCGGTGCGGATCTCCTCCACGGCCTGGGGCACCTTTACGCCGGAGATTACGGCCAGCTCATCTACCAGCGCAAAGTCGTCCTTCGCCTCATCCGCTCTGCCGATGGCGCTCATGACGCTCCTGGTGAACTTATAGGGGCTGGCCGTAGAAGCGATGACGGCTTTTGCCGTGTCCTGCGTCTCCTCCACGTATTTCCGGTATACCGCGGAGGCCACGGCCGTGTGGGTGTCGATGACATAGCCGCACTCCTGATAAAGCCTGCGGATCTCCGCCGCCGCTTCCTCCTCCGTGGCATAATTTCCGTAGAAATCCACCAGCGCCGCCCGCATGTCCTGGGTGATTCCATATTTTCCCTGGCCGGCCAGCGACTCCATGAGCGCCCGGTTCCTGTCCGCGTCGTTTCCGGCAATGTGGTAGATCAGCCGCTCCAGGTTGCTGGAGATCAGGATGTCCATGGACGGGGAGCTGGTCAGCACGAAGTCCCGGTTCCTGTCGTAGTCCCCTGTGCGGAAGAAATCATAGAGCACCTTGTTCTCATTGGAAGCGCAGATCAGCTTCCCTATGGGCAGGCCCATGTTCTTGGCATAGAACGCGGCAAGGATATTCCCGAAATTGCCTGTGGGCACCACCACGTTGATTGCCTCCCCCGCCGCGATTTTCCCCTCTCTCAGCAGCGTCCCGTAGGCATATACGTAATAGCATATCTGGGGGACCAGCCTGCCGATATTGATGGAGTTCGCCGAGGAGAACTGGAAGCCCTTCCCCTCCATCTCCCTCGCCAGCTCCTTGTCCGCAAAAATCCGTTTCACGCCGGTCTGGGCGTCATCGAAATTGCCGTGGATGCCCACCACCAAAGTGTTCTCCCCCTTCTGGGTCACCATCTGCTTCTCCTGGATGGCGCTGACGCCGTCCTTGGGGTAGAACACCACGATCCGGGTGCCCTCCACCCCCGCGAAGCCCGCCAGGGCAGCCTTGCCGGTATCCCCGGAGGTGGCGGTGAGGATGACGATCTCATTCTTCACATTGTTTTTCCGCGCCGCCGCGATCATCAGGTGGGGCAGGATGGACAGCGCCATGTCCTTGAACGCGATGGTGGGGCCGTGGAACAGCTCCAGATAATGCGCGCCCCCCGCCTCCCTTAGCGGCGCAATGCGCTCCGTATCGAATTTCCCGTCATAGGCCTTTTCGATGCAGCCCTTCAGCTCCTCTTCCGTGAAATCCGTCAGGAACAGCTTCATCACTTCTATGGCCACCTGGCGATAGTCCATCTGTGCCAGCTCCTCCAGGCTCCTGTCCAGGGCCGGGATATGATCCGGCACGAAGAGCCCCCCATCCTCCGAAAGCCCCTGCAATATGGCCTGGGAGGCCTTTATCGAAATCCCCTTGCTGCGCGTACTGTTATATAACACTTCCATAAGCTTTTGCCCGTCTAGTCCTTTCCTTTTCTTCTGAAGCCTTTGCCCGTCTGTCTCTCTGCTTCCATCTGCTTCCATCTGTTTCCATCGTTCCTAATATAGCATTTTTTCCCGCTCATTTCCAGTCCTATCTGCACAAAATTTTAGCCCAAAGCTTTAGCCCATTACCTCCCCCTCGGGAAATAATGGGCCCTGCTCATTTTTATGTCCGTTTCCTGTCACTTGAAGAACTCATGCCCCCCATGCACAAAGAGGTATGTAAGGTTCTCGTCGAACCATTTCATCTTTCCGCTGTCCGCGTACTTGCGGGCCGCGAAATACAGCGCGCCCTGGGAGATGTCCTCCCCCATCAGGGCCCGGCCCACGGCGCTGATCGTCTCCTCGCTGACCTTCACCCGGTAGTAGCTGCCGTTCGCCACCGGGGAGAACTGGGATATCCCCCGTTCCTTCTGCAGCACCACCCCTGTCACCGTATCCGGGAACAGCTCCGAGTCCATCCGGTTCAGCACCACATTGGCCACCAAAAGCTTCCCGTCCTCGTCCTCGTTCCCGGCCTCCGCCTGCACGATCCGAAGCAGCGCGTCCAGCTCCTCATCCGGCAGGTCGTAGACAAGTGTATGCTCTACCATTTCATAGTCCACCACCCGCTGGCCGGACACCGCGATGTCCAGGATCCCAAGCCCCTTCTCCGGATTCCCGGGATCCTGCCTGGCCTCCAGGATCGCCCGCTCCTCCATGGCCTTGGCCTTTTCCTCCAGCTGCTCCAGCTCCAGCTTCAGCATCTGCACCGGCTCGGAGCATATTTGTATCCTGTCTATGCTCTTCACGCACAGGAAGCTGGCCATGAACAGAAAACTACCCGTCACCAGAAGACTCAACGCTCTCTTATACATCCCTTCAATCCCTTTCTCAAGTTGATATCGATCCTGAAATGCCTGTCCGATATATCAATATATGAGACAACTCCCATAAATAGATCTGTCGTCCGGACATTTC
>CAMTBF010000294.1 GCA_947068385.1 uncultured Lachnospiraceae bacterium | reverse complement strand
AGGATGTCGATTGCCTCCTGCACACTGCCAGCCTCCGCCACTACCTCCATCTGGTATTCCTTCCAGGGAATACGGTATCTGATTCCCGTGCGCATCAGCGCTTCGTCATCTACAATCAAGACATTCAGCATATCGCAGCACCTCCCTTCTGTGTCCGCTCAGATTTGGATGCAAATCGTAATCCTCGTGCCACGGCCTTCCCTCCCTGGCCCGGCTGCCAGGGTGACCCCTCCCGCAAAGAACAGCTTCAGCGCCGAACTCACATATCTCAGCCCGATTCCTGCGCCATGGGCGGAAATCTCCAGGAGCTCCTGGTTCAGGTGCTCCTGCTTCTCCCTGCTGATGCCCTGACCGTTGTCCTCTATCATCAGGCAAAGCCGTGCGTCCCTATAGAAAGCCCCCAGCCGGATCTCCAGGTTCCGCGCCTTCCCATGCTGGAAGCAGTTCTCTATGATGGGCTGCAGCACGAAGCCCGGCATCTGCATGTCCAGAAGCTCCTGCGGCAGGTCGATTTCCTTTTCGTAGCCAAAGCTCTGTATCCGCCGCTGCAGGTAGATATAGTCGTCCGCGGCCCGCAGCTCGTCCCGCAGGGTGGTGACCTTGTTCTTGCCCAGGTTATGGTAGAGGAGATTGTTCAGCGCCCGCAGGGTCTCCGCCAGCTGCGTCTCTCCCTGCCCTGCTGCCTCCAGCCCGATGCTGTTCAGGGTATTGTGGATGAAATGAGGATTGATCCTGCTGAGCAACAGCTGGTTCTCCAGGTACGCGTTCTGTCTGCTGTCCTGCTCCACCTGGGCCAGGAGGCGGCAGATTTCCACCCGCATCTGCTCTATCTTCTCCTGGCATTCCCCCAGCTCACTGCTGTTCGCCCCCCGGTGGCCGTATAGTCCCTCCACACCCCTGCCGGAGAGTTCCTTCACAAAGGTGTCCAGCGGCCTATAGGCGGCCCTATATATCCGGAATGCCATAAAGGCAGCAAAGACAGCGTAAATCAGGATAAGCGTCACCACCTCCAGGAAAAAGGATCTGTAGACGCGCCTATATTCCTCATTGGGCACGCACAGATACAAACTCCAGTGTGGAGCGGCATAGGAAAAGGGCACAAAGACCCTGCGTGCCTCTTCCTCGTCAAAGCTCTCTCCGGCCTCAAAGGGAAACTCTCCCAGGGCGTACCTGACTATTCCGCCCGCGTCCACCAGGCAGATGGCCATCTGCTTCCCGCTGCCGTCCTGTATCTGGGAAAAGAGACTCTCCAGAAAATCAGAATCGCTCTCCATATAGACATAGAAATCCCGCCCGTCCACATTGCCCCCAAACCGCGCAAGGGACAGCACATATTTCCCGGACTCCTCTGAAATCCCCGGCACAAAGAACTCCGTATAGGGATACCTGTTGAAAAAAAGCGGCCTGTCCGGGGGAACCAGCTGTCCCACGGCATTGGTAATGAATGCCTCTGGAGCTTCTCCCGGAAAATAAAAGCAGCTGCTTCCCACCACCTGGCTCTGGAAATCATGGAGGTTCATCTGTTCCAGCACTTGCCTGGCCAGCTCCCGCCTGCGTAGCACGTCCCGGGTCATCAGATAATCCTCCACCTGGGCGATGATGCCTCCTCTGTAGGTCAACCCGGATGCCACTCTGTGCATCTCCTCCAGCGCCTGTCCCAGCTTATCTCCCACCGCGTTCAGGCTGAGCTGATAGCCCTCTTCTATGGTCTGCTCGAAACGCCGTGCCACATTGCGGAAGGTGTATACGGAGAAGAACAGGATAGAGACGGCAGCGCTCACGATTACCATCATGATAATTTGGGCTTTTGTGGATTTGAAACGAAAAAGCTTCATAGCTCCCCTCCTTCACCTTTACAATATTCCCTCTTATTATAGCATTGCTGAAAAGAATTCTGGAAAAGAAATATGGAAAAATCTATCACATTCTATGGACTTTTCCACTCTCTTCTCCGTGACGCTCTGCGCAGTTCAATATATTGGATGGATAAATCTATGGATTTCGGAATTTCTTTGTGCAATAATGACATTACTAATCAAAAGGAGGATGAATTTTATGAAACGAAAAACACTTATGTCTGTCATAACGGCAGCCCTTATCGTCAGCCTGACAGCCTGCGGCAGCCCTGATGCGGGAGAATCCAGCTCCGCCGCATCCGCGGCGGAAGAGTCCCAGTCCAGCCCCGCCGCTGAGCAGGAACCCGAAGAACAACCGGAGGAAGGGGCGGATTCCCAGCAGGACGGCGCGGAGCCTTCCAATGCCGATGGCAATGAATATGTCAAAATGTTCGATGGACTTACCTTTACCACAGTCATCGCTACGCCGTCCGGGGACGTACTTCCTGAAGGCCAGACTGTGGAGGACAACTATAGAACCAGATGGTTCACGAAACAGACTGGCCTAGTGCCCAAAGTGGTATGGTCCGCCTCCGGGGATTCCTTTACACAGAAAATGAACATGATGATTGCTTCTGGCGATATCCCAGACTATTTCCAGGTATCCTACTCCCAGTATGAGGCTCTTGTGAAAGCCGACCTGCTGGCGGATCTGACGGAGTATTATGATACCGTGCTGGATCCCCAATGGAGGGAGCTTTGGGCCTCCGCAGATGATGCCGACCTGAAAGCAGTGACCAAAGACGGCAAAATCTACGGCATCCCCAAGGCCAATGGCCTAGGAGACTCCAACCCCTTGCTCTGGGTACGAAAGGACTGGCTGGACAAGCTGAATCTGGAAGAGCCTACCTGTATCGCTGATATCGCGGAAATAGCCAAAGCCTTTATGACACAGGATCCGGACGGCAACGGCCAGGACGACACCTATGGTCTGCCTATCCTGACCGGCTTCAACGCAGCCTTCGGCGGCACTGGCAGTGTAGCTGATATTTTCACCAACTATGGCGCGGCACCTGGTCAATGGGTGGAAAAAGAGGACGGCGTGGTCTACGGTTCCCTGACCCAGGAAGCGAAAGAGACTCTGGAGCTGCTCAATTCCTGGTATCAGGAGGGCATCATCCCCCAGGATTTCGGCAGCTGGACAGACGATATGTACCAGCAGGCCGTCACGGGCAGCAAGGCGGGCATGTTCCTCGGACCCTGGTGGTTGAGCTGGTCCTACCTGACGGATACTGTACTCAATAATCCCGAGACAGAATGGGCCGCCTATGCCCTGCCCAAAGAAAGTGGCCAGAACTACATCGGCGGTGCCCCCAATGCGGCAGGATATGGCATCGGCGTGGTCAGCAAGGAGTGCGAAGATCCCTCCATTTTCTTCTATTCCCTGAACGACATGTTCTACAACATGACCTTGGATACTTATCAGGCCGATTTGGAACAGGCCGCAACCGTATCTAACGCCTACACGCCCATGTCTATCTATCCTCTTCCGGCAGATGCCATCATGATGACAGGTGTCCTGGCGACCCGATATGCCGCCGGAGAGATTACCCTGGAAGAGGTAGGGGAACTGAGCAGCCCTTCTGAGGCAGTCTACAACCAGACCATGGCCCAGGCGGCAAAGGTGGTGGCCGACAGCGAGAATCCCTATGACAGCATGGAAGACTGGTCCAACTCCATGGGATATACAGTGGGCATGATGGCTCTGTACAATTCCAATGCAGAATATGTCCGCTCCGCCTATTCCGGAACCACTCCCACCATGGAGAAACGCAAGACCTTCCTGGACAAGCTGGAGCTGGAAGCCTACACCAAGATGGTCATGGGCGATACCGATGGGAAGTCCGTCTCCGAATACTTCGATGAATTCGTGTCCCAGTATCTGGAACAGGGCGGCCAGGATATGACCAATGAGGTACAGGACGCGCTGGATGCGTTAAAATAGACACGTTTTCCCGTATACAGCTTTTGAAAAGGAATGCTCCAGGGCATTCCTTTTCTCCCTCGCGAAAGGAGCCTAAATGAAAAAAAAGAAATTCCTCGCCCAGCTTCCCTATCACCTGATGGTGCTGCCGGGCGTAGCGTTCGTCCTCCTGTTCAATACCAGCACCTGGGCGGGAATCGTCCTGGCCTTTCAGGACTTCATCCCCAGCAAGGGATGGTTCGGCTCACCTTGGGTGGGCCTTGACAATTTCGACCTGTTCTTCAGTCTGCCGGACAGCTTTGCCATCCTGCGCAATACCGTGGTCATCGCGGTGGGCAAAATCCTGGCGGGCACCCTCGTGTCCATCCTTTTCGCCCTGCTCCTCAATGAGCTGCAGGGCAGGCGGCTCAAAAAGAGCATCCAGACCGCAGTGTATCTGCCCCATTTCATCTCCTGGGTCATCTTTGCCACCATCATGCGCTCCATGCTCAGCGCCGATGGGGTGGTCAACCAGATCCTCCATCTGCTGGGCAGGGAGGAGTCTGTGCTGTTTTTGGGTACGCCCTCGCTGTTCCCCATCGTCATGATTGCCACAGAGACCCTGAAGGAATTCGGATTCGGCGCCATCGTCTATCTGTCCGCCCTGACGGCCATCGACCCTGCCTTGTACGAAGCGGCGGCCATCGATGGAGCCGGACGCTGGAAACAGGCTGTCCATGTGACCCTGCCAGGCCTGCTCCCTATCATCGTGCTCATGGCCACCCTGAATCTGGGCAATGTGCTGAACGCCGGATTCGACCAGATTTTCAATATGTACAATCCCCTGGTGTACTCCACCGGCGACATCATCGACACCTATGTCTACCGGGTAGGCCTAATCAGCTTCAATTACGGCCTGGGCTCGGCAATCGGCCTGTTCAAATCCGTAATCGGCATCACGCTGATGGCAATCGCCTACTGGCTTGCCGCCAAGTTCGCGGACTACCGCATTTTTTGAGAAAGGGGATTTTATGAAAAAGAAGATTACGATATTCAAGGTATTAATAGCCGTAATTTTGGTCTTCTCCGCACTTTTATGCTTTTACCCTCTATGGTACACCCTAATCGTATCCTTCAGCAGCAACGCGGCGGTGTCCGCAGGCAAGGTGTGGCTGCTGCCCTCGGGCTTCCATCTGGGCTCCTATAAAAAACTCCTGGCCGATAACCGATTCTTCGTGTCCTTCGGCATTTCGGTCATCAGGACAGTGCTGGGCTGCAGCCTGAATATGCTCC
>CAMTBF010000293.1 GCA_947068385.1 uncultured Lachnospiraceae bacterium | reverse complement strand
GATTCTCATATCCGGGTTTTTGATAATATGTACTCAAAAAGGCTGCGTACCTATATATGAAAGGAATGCCTGACGGAAGACCACCTCCCCCGGGCATCCCAAGGGGCTGTCTTTCCGACAGTTCCTCCTGATGACCATTATAATAGAAAGATTGGTTTGATGAAAGGAGATTTTTATGGAACTGAACTCCAAAGTGCTCTACGACAAGATCATGGGATGCTGGAACGGGAAAAACATCGGCGGCGTGCTGGGCGCTCCCCTAGAGGGGCGCAGGGGCGTCTTCGACGTGCAGTCCTATCTGCAGAAAGACATGGACGGCAATCCGCCCCCCAACGATGACCTGGACCTCCAGCTGGTATGGCTGGCCGCCGCGGAGAAATACGGCCAGCAGCTCACCCCGGAAATCCTGGGGGAATACTGGCTCACCTTCATCACGCCCCACTGGAATGAATACGGCAGGGGAAAAGGCAACATGACCGGCGGCCTGGTCCCTCCCTTAAGCGGCCATGTGGAGAACACCTACCACAATAGCTGCGGGTGCTTCATCCGCAGCGAGATCTGGGCCTGCCTGTGCCCGGGCAATCCCGACCTGGCGGTGAAATATGCCTACAGGGACGGCGTCATCGACCACAGCGAGGACGGCCTCTACGGGGAGCTGTTCTGCGCCGCCCTGGAGAGCGCCGCCTTCGTGGAGTCCGACCGGGACACGCTGGTGGAGATCGGCCTTTCCTACATCCCGGAGGACTGCCTCGTGGCCACAGCCGTGAAGCTGGCCCAGGAATGCTTCCGCCAGGGCCTGACCTGGCAGGAGGCCAGGAAGCGCATGATGCAGGAGGTCCCCGGCACCTTCGGCATCCAGGGCAGCACGGAGGGCAATACAGAGGGCTTCCCCACCTCCCCCGCGGGCAACGACGCCCCCAACAACATCGGCCTGATGATGATCGGCTGGCTGTACGGGGAGAACGACTTCGGCAAGAGCCTGTGCATCGCCGTAGGCTGCGGCGAGGACACGGACTGCACCGCGGGCACCTTGGGGGCCATCCTGGGCATCATCCAGGGCAATGCGAGGCTGCCGGAAGAATGGCTGCGCCCCATCAATGACAAAATCAATACCCTCTGCATCGAGAAGACCAAGGCCCATCTGCTGAACGGGATCCCCGGCACGGTGACGGAGCTTACCGACAGGATCGCCCAGGCCATCCCCAGGTTCCTTTACCGGGATATGTGCGAGCTCCTGCCCGAGGGTGGATACCAGGTCTTCTCCCAGGGGAACCTGTTCTGCACCGCCCGGGATAAAAATTTCGTGCCCGGCATAGGCGGGGTCGGGTTCTCACAGGACAGGAACCCGGTGTTCCATGAAAGCTTCTCCCCCATGACGATCCGCAAGGATCATCACATGTTCCGGCTCTACTTAGAGCACCCCCAGGGCGTGTTCCTGCGAAGCGGGGAGGAGCTGGCGCTGCGGCTCACGGTGGAGGCCACCGCGTTCAGCTGCCAGCAGTGGATGAACATCCGGATATACGCCCCCGACTTCCTGACAGTGCGTCCGGGCAGGACCCTCAGCCTGCCGCTGCACAACACCAGACAGTCGCCCTCCGTGGTAGATCTGGCCCTCTCCGCCGGGGAGCCTCTTTCCGGCGGGATTCCTGCCGGGGAGGTGGATGTGCTGATAGAGGTCTCCCTTTCCGGGCGGCACAGCTATGAAGTCATCAAGACGCGGCTGTATGTTCGATGATGCCTTTGTCTTCTAAAGCGCCATCATAGAACCCATGCCGGAATCCCCGGCACTGTCATACAGGAATCCAGCCATCAGGCCCTGTCCCGGAATCAGCTCCCAACGGACTGATTTCGCTTCAGGGCCTTTTGGGCCGCTACAGGGAAGACTACAGGGCAATATCCGCTTATAACCATTCTCGGGGCTTGAACCAGCCTGCAATTGATGATATCCTTAAAACAGAGCCAGACGATACCTGCATCGGCAATAGGAGGTCACTATGCTTACATCAAAAGAAGTGGTGGATAAGAACAAAAAAGACTGGAACAGTTATTCGGAAAAATGGTCCGCTTTCAACCATTCGGAAAAAATCCTCCGCCCCATTTTAGACGATCCCGCAAAAGCGTTCCACAAGAAGACCTGGGAGCTGATCCAAAGCTATCTCCCCGACCTGAGGGGGAAGCGGGTCTGTGTGCCCTCCAGCGGCGACAACCTGGCCGTATTCGCCTTCGCCCTGTCCGGCGCGGCAGTCACCTCCTGTGACATCTCCGAAAATCAGTTGGCCTATGCAGAGCAAGTGGCCGCCAGAGAGGGGCTTTCCGGGACAATCGAATTCATCTGTACGGATACCATGCGTCTGGAGGGAATCCCCAACGGCGAATACGACCTGGTATACACTTCAAATGGCGTCCATGTATGGCTGGACGACCTGCCGTCCATGTACGCGAACATAAACCGTATCCTGAAAAAAGGTGGGCTCAATATCGTCTATGAAATCCACCCGTATCTGCGCCCCTTTGACGAGGATTTGCAAATCCGGAAGCCCTATGATGCCACCGGCCCTTTCGAAGACGAGACCACCGTCAATTTCCACTGGAGATTGCAGGACATCCTGAACGCAGTCATGCATTCCGGCATACGCCTGGAGCATTTTGAGGAAATGTTCGACGAAAAGGACTACGAACGGCCTTTCTGGCTAAAGACAGAGGATATCATAGGCGGTGCCCGTGTCAGTCGGGAAGAGGTGGACAGGATGTACGACTGGACCCGGAACCCGCGGATGGCATTGCCGCACTGGTTCTGCCTGGTAGGCAGGAAGATATGATGCGCGAATCCCCGCGAGCTTTTGAGGCTGGTGTAAAAACGGCATGGACGGCACGGCGAAAGGATGATGTCCTCCCCCTTCCGCCGCCTGTTCCAGGTGTCGGCCGCCAGGCCGGCGCAATCAGCCGCCAAGCCAGGGCGACGTCCTAACCTGATTCGTCCTGTAGGTTCCTCGGGACAATCAGCCGCCCATGCCAGGAGCCATGTCCTAGGACATGACCTCCAGCACGCTCTCGAATCCCTTTTCCACCGCAATGTCCATGGCCGTCTCGCCGTCATTGTTGGGTGCGGTGTAGTCGGCTCCTTTTTTGACCAGGTACCGCGCCATGTCCTCGTCATACTCCCGCAGGGCATGGTGCAGCGCGGTATCGCCCTCGTTGTCCGCCAGGTTCAGGTCGGCGCCCGCCTTAAACAGCTCCTTTGCCATATCCTTGTCCTGATTCAGCATCAGGGCGGTCCTGCCCCTGTTGTCCCTGTGGTTCACGTCCACTCCCCTGCTCAGGAAGATGGCCAGAAGCTCCCTCTGGAACTGCCCCAGCAGCATCAGCGGCGTCCGCCCATCGTTCCTGGGGATGTCCAGGTGCCTGAGCTCCTTCAGCACATCGGCCCGCTGCTTCACCTCAAGCTGACGGCCCGCCCGCTTTTCCATAAGAGCGGAATGGGCAGGGGTCTCCCCCTCTACATCCTTTCTCGTGTCATCCGCCCCAGCGGCCATAAGCAGCCTCACCACATCCCCACGCCCGGCGGCGCAGGCCTCGTGGAGGGGCGTCATCCCTGCCCGGGCGGGGGCATCCTTTGCCAGGTTCAGGTCCACGCCCTTTTCCGCCATGACCCGCAGCATCCCCAGATGCCCCTCTCGCGCGGCCAGATGGACGGCAGCCTCCCCCTGGTCGTCCAACTGCTCCATGGACTCCCTGGAAAAAAGCGCCGCTGCCTCTTCAAAGTACGCCTCGTTCCACCGGCCGAGCCCCGAACCCGCCAGGATACAGGCCGGAGTCCGCCCCCGGATCACCGCCCTGTCCATGTCCACGCCCAAATCCGCCAGCTTCCGGATGGTCCCCATCCCATAGCACGGGCGGAGACATTCATCCCGCAGGCAGAGCCTTTGCCCATGGTAGTGGATGGGCGTGGTAAGGATGTCCGCCGTATCCCGGAAAACCTCCAGCAGGCTCGCCTCCTCGTCCGACACCAGGGCATTGTGGAGGATCCCCATGACCTCCCCCAGGTCATCATCGTCATCCAGATCCGCCCGGGAGACCAGCTTATTCGCCAGATACAGGGCGAGGCTCATGCCGTCCTTATCCTCCTCATGGACATCCGCGAAAGCATTGCTTATGACCTGGCTTAACGGAAACGTCTCCAGGCCATCCCCCTCCCCCGGAACGGCTCCATGATCCTTCAGGGCTATGTACATGGCCATGTCCCGGAAATAGGCCGCGTGCCCTATGGGCTTCCTGCCCTGGCCGTCGGCTATGTCCATCATCTCCGGGCACCGCTCCATCAAAAGCAGCGCCGCCGTCCTGTGCCTGTGCTTTAAGGCCATCATCAGGAGCGTATTGCCCTCTTCGTCCACATAATCGGTGGCGGCGCCCTTGTTCAGGAACACCTCTGCCAGAGGCCATGTATAGCTGGAGCAATATTCCCTGGAAAGCATGCGCACAAGGGGCGTCATTCCCTCCTGATCCTTTTGATTAACGTCGCAGGTCAGCAGACAGGCGATGTCCCTCCTTTGCCCCGCGCTGTGCTCCAGGCAGGAGGAACCCATCTCCAGCCCCTCGACTCTGGGGAAGACAAGGAAGTGATACGCATTCATGCCCCTCTCGTCACAGGCGGCGGGATCTGCCCCATGGGCAAGCAAAAGCCTCGCCAGACCCGCATTCCCGCAGGCGCAGGCCAGAAGAAAAGCAGTCAGCCCGTGGCCGCCCCCGTCCCGCCTGTCGATTTCTTCCCTGCCTACCTTTCCGCTTTGGAGCGCTTCCTCCACCGCGTCAGAGAAATTGTGCCAGACCAGCAGATGGAACAGGGTCAGCCCCAGGGAGCCCACCGGCGCAAAAAGCTCCTCCGTCCCGCATTCCGCCACGCAGGCTCCTACATCCCTCAGGGTCTCCTCAGAAAAAATGTCGTATCTGTAGATAGCCTCCTCGTGATTCCCCTCCCACCAGGGGTTGAACTTGGCCTGGTTGTACTGCTGGCTGGACTCCACCAGCATATCCGTAAGCTCCTTCCGATTCATGACAAACCTCTCCTTTCCGGGCAAAGCCTGACAGTCCGATTGCGGACTATCGA